>CAYOTD010000078.1:0-12058 GCA_964406685.1 uncultured Solibacteraceae bacterium
GAAGACCTGGATCACCAACGGCGGCGCCTCGCACCTGGCGGTGGTCTTCGCGCGCACCGAAGAAGGCGTCCGCGGCTTCCTGGTCGAGACCGGCACCCCCGGCTACACGATTTCGGATATCCACGGCAAGCTTTCCATGCGCGCCTCGGTGACCTCCAGCCTGTCGTTCGCCGACTGCCGCATTCCGGCCGAAAACCAGCTCCCCGGCGCCATCGGCCTGAAGACCGCCCTAAGCTGCCTGACGCAGGCCCGCCACGGCATCGGCTGGGGGGTGATCGGCGCGGCCAAGGAGTGCTACGAAACCGCGCGCCAGTATTCGCTCGACCGCAAGCAGTTCGACGGCAAGCCCATCGCCTCGCACCAGCTTGTGCAGGAGAAACTGGCCTGGATGATCACCGAGATCTCCAAGGCGCAGCTTCTGGCGCTGCACGTCGGCCGGCTGAAGGACCAGGGCAAGGCCCATCCCGCGCACATCTCGATGCTGAAGCGCAACAACGTGGCCATAGCGCTCGACTGCGCGCGCCTGGCCCGCGACCTGCTCGGCGCCAACGGCATCACCGACGAATACCCGGTAATGCGCCACCTCTGCAACCTGGAAACGGTCAAGACCTACGAGGGCACCGACCACATTCACGCCCTGGTAATCGGCGAGCGCGTCACCGGCGTCCCGGCGTACAAGTAGGGCGGGATTCATCCCGCGCGGCGCTTTCGCGCCGCCGGTTCCCGCTACGGGACCGACGCCCCAGCCATGGCGACAAACGCGTTGCGCGCCTCCCCGCTTCCGCCCTGCGTCAGGAAGACGCCCACAAGCTGCTTCGCCGGATCGACCCAGCCGTACGTGCCGAAAGCGCCGCCGTGGCCAAACGTGCCGATGGATTGCAGCGACAGCGTGCCCGCCGGTTCCTTGGTCACTTCCCAGGCCAGGCCGAAGCCGGTGCCGGCATTGTGGCCTGCCCTGGTATCGCCCGTATGCACCGTGGTCATGACCTTCACCGACGTGGCCGACAACAGGCGCTTGCCCTGGAACACTCCGCCGTCAAGCACCATCTGGTAGAAATTGGCCAGGTCCGCCGCGGTCGAGATCAGGCTATAGGACGGACCCGAGAACACCGCGCCCCGGCGGTAGTTCATCGGGTCGCCGCCGTAGCCGGGCCAGCCCTTCAGCGCCAGCTTGCCCTCGCGCCAGACGTAGACCTGCGCGATGCGGTCGTACTGCGCTGGTCTGGGGAAGATGACCGAGTCCTTCATCCCCAGCGGCGCCAGGATGCGGCGTTCGAGAAACTCCTCGAACTTGAGCCCCGACGCCACTTCGACGATGCGCCCCAGCGTGTCCAGTCCGATGTTGCTGTACTGCCACCGCGTGCCGGGCTCGAATTCCAGCGGCGTCTGCGAGTAGACCAGCACCGCCTCGGCCAGCGGGCGGTTCATGTTTTCCTGAAGTCCCTGCAATCCCGGCGGCGGCTGCGTGCGCATGCCCGAGGTGTGGGTGAGCAGATCGCGAATGGTGATCGGGCGCGAGGGCTTGCGCAGCGTCACGCGGTCGCCGTCCTGCGAGTCGACCATCAGTTGGCCGCGGAATTCGGGCAGGTGCTTTTCCACCGGATCGGTCAGGTACAGCTTGCCCTCTTCCTGAAGCATCATGATGGCCACCCCCACAAACGGCTTGGTCATCGACATGATCTGGAACATGGTGTCGGCGCGCATGGGTTTCTTCTTTTCCAGATCGGCGTAGCCCACCGCATTCAGGTGCGTCTGTTTGCCTTTGTGCTGGATCAGGGTCACGATGCCGGGGTTGCGCCCCTGGTCGACATACCATTTCATGCGCTCGGAAATGGCGGAGGATTGCGCCAGCAGCGCAACGGAGAACAGAGAGAGACAGAAAAGCCTTCGAACCATATGGTCCATCTTAGCCGGTAGGTAACATACAGGCCAGGCCTGCAAAATGACCTCTATGCGGCAGCTCAACGTCAATGTCACACGCGAGTTTGACCGCGATCTGCGGTTCCTGATGCAGGCCCGCGGCATCCCGAACGAGTCCGACGCACGTGCGCACGGCCTTCTCCAGAAGCCGCCGGGCCGTGTCGCTCATACCGGGACGCCTTCGCGGTTGGCATTGACCGGCAGCGGCTCGCCGGCGGCGGCAAGGTCCGCCTCGCTCACGAAGAACATGCTGATGACGACGTCGTTGGCCAGGCACACCGCCGCCCCGTCGTTCTCCGCGCGCAGCGTCTCCTGGAAGGGCCGGACCTCGCCTTCCAGCACCACCATCACGTCGATGTCGGAGTCCCCGCGGGCGTCGCCACGCGCCTGCGAGCCATAGAGAATCAGCTTTCGCATGCGCGCGCCGCAGGTCGCCGCCAGGCGGCGGCGCAACTCCGCCCGGATCGTCCCCAACCGCGCCTTTTTTTATGATGGCTACTCCTGAGTGTATCTCAGTCGTCCGCCACTTCCGCCGCTTCCTCTTCCGCCTCGCCCTTGCCGTTGCGGTACGTCAGTCCGTACTCGTAGCCCTTCTCGAACGCCTTCAGGTTCAACTCCCGCATCGCCGCCGGCACCGAGTCGGCCACCGCCTTGCGCAGCGAATCGGCCGATATGAGTCCCGTCACGGCGCCGAAGAATCCCACCATGACGACGTTCAACACCATCTTCTTGCCCAACTCCTCGGCCAGCCGCGTGGCCGGGATGCTGACCACCCGCGCCGGCGTGGTCTTCTCCGACAGCCGCACCAGGTCGCGTTCCACCAGCAGCAAGCCGCCCGGCTTCAATTCGGGGGCGAACTTCGTGTACGCCTCCTGCGACATCACCACCAGCACGTCGGGCCGGGTCACGTAAGGGTACAGCACCGGCTGGTCCGAGACGATCACCTGCGCGCTGCACGCTCCCCCGCGCGCCTCCGGGCCGAAACTCTGCGTCATGGTGGCGTAGCCGCCCTCGTGGATCGACGCCGCCTTCCCGATAACCGACGCGCACAGGATCACTCCCTGCCCGCCAAATCCCGCGATCCGGATCTCGCTCAACCGCACGTGCACACCTCCGGCTCGGCGTAACGTTCGCCGAGCGTCTCCATCAACTGCCCGCGCATCATCTCCTCGTATGCCGGCCTCTGGCGGTCGACGAACTTTCCCACCACGATCTCGCCGTCGCGCGTGAGCGCCGCCTCGTGCGTGGGTGCGCCGTTCTTGGTCCGGCTGAGCTTCTTGTAGGCCTTCATCGCGTCCAGCCCGTCGCCCATCTTGTTGCGCCGCTGGTACAGCGTCGGGCACGGCGACAGGACTTCGACAAAGCAGAAGCCCCGCCGCGCGAACATCTCCGCCATCGACCGCGCCAGTTGCTTCACATGGAACGTGGTCCACCGCGCCACGTAGCAGGCCCCCGCCGCCTCCATCAGTTGCGGCAGGTTGAACGCCGGCTCGTAAGTGCCGTAGGGCGCCGTGGCCGTAATCACGTGGTTGGGCGTGGCCGGCCCGGTCTGCCCGCCCGTCATGGCGTAGACCAGGTTGTTCACGCACACGACCTTCAGGTCGATGTTGCGCCGCGCCGCGTGGATGATGTGGTTGCCGCCGATGGCGAACAGGTCGCCGTCGCCGGAGTACACCACCACGTTCAGCTTCGGGTTGGCCAGCTTCATGCCCGTCGCAAACGGGATGGCGCGCCCGTGCGTGGTGTGGAACGAATCGAGCTTCGTGTAGCCCGCCACGCGCCCCGTGCAGCCGATGCCCGAAACCACCGCCACCGTCCGGAGATCGACCTTCGATTCCATCAACGCCCGCGCGAAGCAGTTCACCGTCGTGCCGATGCCGCACCCCGGGCACCAGATGTGCGGGATGCGGTCCATTCGCAGGATCTGCTCCACCGGGTTATCCGTCGCCGCGCAGCTCATTTCGAGGCCTCCTCGATCGCCTTCAGGATCTGTTCGGGATCATGCACCCCGCCGCCGGCGTGCGCCATCGGGACCACCCGCGCCCTGCCGCCGGCCGCCCGTTCCACCTCGCGGCTCATCTGGCCCAGGTTCAGCTCGGGCACGATCAGCGCCTTCACCCGCCCCGCCAGTTCTCCAATCCCGGCGTCGGGGAACGGCCAGGCCGTAATCAGCCGGTACTTGCCCACCTTGAGACCTTTCGCCCGCGCCAGATCGATGGCCCGCTGCGCCACGCGCGAGGTGATGCCATAGCTCACCACCACCACATCGGCGCCCTCCAGGCCTTCGGTCTCGGCCAGCCGAGGCACGCTGTCGAGCTTCTTCTGAAGGCGCCGCACCAGCCGGTCCTGCGTCTCGGCGTTCATCAGCGGGTACCCGCGCTCATCGTGCGTCAGCCCGGTGACGTGGAAGTTGTAGCCCATCCCCGCGTGCGCCATCGGCGGCACCAGATCGCCGTCCGGTTGAAAGGCTTTGTACTCCTCCGGCGCCGCCTGCGTCAGCCGCCGCGGCGTGATTTCGATCTTCTCCGCCGGCGGGATCACGACCTTCTCCGTCATGTGTCCCACCACTTCGTCCATCATCACCATCACGGGCACGCGGAACCGCTCGGACTGGTTGAACGCCTCGATGGTCAGGTCGAAGCACTCCTGCGGCGAGTTCGGGCACAGCGCAATGACCCCGTAGTCGCCGTGCGATCCCCACCGCGCCTGCATCATGTCGGCCTGCGCCGGCAGCGTGGGCAGCCCCGTCGAGGGCCCTCCCCGCTGCACGTTGACGAACACGCACGGCGTCTCCGTCATCGCGGCGTAGCCGATGTGCTCCATCATCAAAGAAAAGCCCGGCCCCGAGGTCACCGTGAACGCCTTGGCTCCCGCCCACACCGCGCCCTGGATGGCGATCGACGAGGCCAGCTCGTCCTCCATCTGGATGAACACTCCGCCGACCAGCGGAATGCGCGCCGCGAATCGCTCGACCACCTCCGTCGAGGGCGTGATCGGATAGCCCGCGGCGAACCGCGCCCCCGCCGCCAGCGCCCCTTCGCAGCAGGCGTGGTCGCCGTCGATGAAATGAGTGCCGGTAAGAACACCCTTCGGATCCGCCTGCATCTTAGGCCGCCTCCTCTTCTATCCGGCTGCCGTAGATGGCGAAATCCGGGCAGTACATGCCGCACAGATCGCACCCGCTGCATTTGTCGGGAGCCACTACATGGGGCGGATGATACCCTTTGGAATTAAACGCGGTGGACAGTGCCAGCACCTTGGTGGGGCAAAACTCGACGCAGAACCCGCACCCCTTGCACCGGTCCACGATGATCGTAACGAAACCTTTGGCCATTATTCTTCTCTGACGGGAAACGCCCGCCCCTTCCCGCTTTCGCGAGCACGGCGCGGGCCATCCCCAATTCGGATCAACTCAAGAACCTCATCGGCGGTCAGCATCCGGTGTTTTCCGATCGGCAATCCTCCTATCGAAACCGGCCCGATGGCCGTTCGCACCAGCTTGAGCACCTTGCTTCCCAACGCTTCCACCATCCGCCGCACCTGCCGGTTCCGGCCTTCGGTGATGGTGATCTCGAAGAAGGTCCGCTCGCCGGAATCCCGCAGCCGGATCACCTGCGCGGGCCGGGTTGGCCCGTCGCTCAGCTCCACGCCGTGGCGAAGCCGGTCGAGCGCTTCCTCGCTCAGCCGCGTCGAGCTCTTCACCAGGTACGTCTTGGGAACCTTGAACTCCGGGTTGGTCAACCGTTCGGCGAACTGCGTGTCGTTGGTCAGGATTAGCAGCCCGCTGGTGTCCTGGTCCAGGCGCCCGACCGGCAAGAGCCACTGCTCGACCTCCGGAATCAGGTCGTAGACGGTGGGTCTGCCTTCCGGGTCCTTGTAGGTGGTGATATAACCCTTAGGCTTGTAGAGTAGCAGGTAAGCCCTTTTGCTTTCAACGACCCGCCTGCCGTCCAGAGTGACGCGATCCCGATCGAGATCGACCCAGTGATCCGGAGTCTGGATCACGCGCCCGTTCACGCGCACTCTGCCCGCGCCGATCCAGCTTCGCGCTTCCCTCCGCGATCCCAGCCCGGCCTTCGACAGGACCCGGTCCAGCGTTTTGAGCGGCCGCCTCTTCATCCCCGCCGCCGCAGAAACGCCCGCGCCGGCGCGCCGTCCGCCCCGGCGATCCGCAGCGGCAGGCAGAGCAACTCGTACTCGCCCGGCTCGACCTCCGAAAGGTCGAGCCCCTCCAGCAACCACACTCCCGCTCCCAGCAGCGCGCGGTGGACGGCGTCTCCTTCCTCACCCCCCGGCCCGACCGACATCGAAGCGACTCCCACCAGCCGCGCGCCGCACCGGGCCAGCCCTTCGGCTGCATCGAGGGTGAGTGCCGCGCCCTTGTACAGGATCCGCTCGCGCGCCCGGCACTCGAGCGGCATTTCCGCCGTCACCCGCGCCGCGCCGAGCCCCACCTCGGCAGGCATGGCGTCAATCCCCAAGCCTCCCGCGATGTAGTGGCCCGGCGCGTCCATGTGCGTGCCCGTGTGCGCGCACATCGACAGCGCCGTCACATTGGACCCATCGCTCTCAATCGTGGCGATCCGCTCCACCCGCACCTCCGGATCGCCCGGCCAGTGCGCCATGCCGTCGCGGATCGGAGCCGAGATATCGATCCAGTCCGAGTTCACTTCAGATGTAGGCGATGACGTCGATCTCCACCAGCGAATCGCCCGGAATCCCGCCCGCCGCCGCGATCGTCGTTCGCACCGGAGGATTCTCCCCGAACCGCCCCTTGAAAACCTCGTTCATCTCCTTGTAGTCCTTCAGGTCGTTCAGGTACACGTTGCACTTGAGGACCTTCTCCATGGACGACCCGGCGTTGACGAGCTCTTTCTCCACCTCGTCCAGCACCGTCTTGGTGTGGGCCTTGATATCGCCCTTGTAGTGCGCGCCCTTGCCGGCGATAAACAGCAGGTTGCCATAGGAGACGGCGCCGGAGAACAGCGGCGTCCCTTTCGGCTTCTGCCCCCGGTAGTGGACCTTCTTCACCGGCTTGTCCTGCGCCGCGGCCGTCGAAGAAACAGCGGCCACGCCCACCGCGGCCTTCAGCAAACTGCGTCGATCATTCTTCATACGACCGATTCTACCAGCCTCACTCCCATCACAGCGCCCACGCCCGCCGAGCAGGCCTCCGGCCGGCCAAGCCGGCTTCTGCGCGCTCCCTCCGATCTACAGCGGCGGCCTGCGCCGCCCCTTCACGGTGTGGAAGAATGTAGAAATGAAGCGGCCTTTCGCTGCGACTGTCTGGCGCGAGGGAGACTGGTATGTTTCTCAATGCCTCGAGATCGACGTCGCCAGCCAGGGCGCGACCGAAGAAGAGGCGCTTGCCAACCTGAAGGAAGCACTGGAGCTTCACTTCGAGCCGCCGCAAGCTTCGCGCCCTCCCAAAGTACGCACGATCGAGGTTGAGGTTGGCGCGGCTTAAGCCGCAATCGTTCCGCGAGATCAAGCGCCGCCTGGAAGCGGCCGGTTTCATCCAGGCCGGCCAGCGGGGCAGTCACGTCAAGTTCGTCCGTCGCTCGGGCCAGATTGTGGATACCGCCATCGTGCCGGCGAAGCACGAGGTTCCCGTTGGTACGCTCCGCAGCATCCTCAGCCAGGCCCATATCGATCCCGACGACTGGGATACCCTCGGCTGACCGCGCCTCCAAGACCGCCCGAAATGCTCCTCATTTGCGCGCGGCACCGTTCTGAGGTATACGACTCTCTAAGGGAGGACTTCATGCGAAACTGCTTCCTGGCGATCTTCCTGCTGCCGGCGCTCGGCCTGGCAGCGGACATCAAGCCCATCGACCTTCCGGCCGCTCAAACCGGCGGCGGCAAACCGCTCATGCAGGTATTGCAGGCTCGCCGGTCCACGCGCGAGTTCAGCCCCCGGATGCCGTCCCCGCAGGTGCTCTCCAACCTGCTGTGGGCCGCCGCCGGAGTCAACCGGCCCGATGGCCGCCGCACCGCTCCCACGGCATCGAACCGCCAGGAGATCGACATCTACGTCATCACCGCCGACGGCCTCTACCTCTACGAACCCAAGAGCCACAAGCTCACCGGCGTGGTCCCGGACGACCTGCGCTCTCTGGCCGGCACGCAGGACTTCGTCAAGACCGCCCCCATCAACCTGGTTTTTGTGGCCGACTTCGCCAAGTACGGCGGGAAGATGACGGAGGAGAACAAACTGACTTACTCGGGAGCGGACACCGGCTACATCAGCCAGAACGTCTACCTCTTCTGCGCCTCCGAGGGTCTCGCCACCGTGGTCCGGGCCGGCGTCGACCGCCCGGCGCTGTCCAAAGCTATGCGCTTGCGCCCCGAACAGCGTATCATCCTCGAACAGCCCGTCGGTTATCCGAAGTAACTCGGACGCATTGCCGCCGCCCACCTCCGTGCTATGCTCGAACCGGAGGGTTCGCCCCTCCGCGCGGGCCAGCGCCGCCGAAAACAAGAACTGACCAAACAAAACCAATTAAGTCGTTCTTTTTCAGCGTTCGTAACCTAGTTGTAACCTTTTATTCGCCTTTATTTCGCCTAGCTCGGCCCCCCGGTCCGGCTCCAGCAGCCAGTGCTTCCGGTCCGGGTAGTAGTCCAGCAGCCGCCGGTTGGCCGCCTCGCCCATGTCCTGCGCCCACACGATGGGTGACCGGTCGATGTCGGCGGCGTTGTAGACCCACTCGAGGTGCGGGTCGTGATCCCTGCCGTAGCGAACGATGACCAGGTGCTTGCCCCCCTGGCGGGCCAGTTTCTCCACCACCGCCGCGCGCTCGACGGGGAAGCCGGCCGCCGCACGCCTCCCGGCCACACTCAGCCCGGCGAACAACGAGAGCTGGACGACTACCGCCGCCACCAGCATTCGGAACGCCAGAGCTGGCGCCCAGCGAAGCCGCAGCCAGCCGGCGGCGCATCGGACCCCGATAACCGCCACCAGGATCCGCAGGCTCGACGCCGGCCCTCCGTAATGCTCCATGTACCAGCGCTGCGCCAGCATGGGCGCGATCGCCAGGATCAGCGCAATCGCCGGGAGCCGGCCGGATCGGCGGCACAGAGCAAGCGGAATCCCCAGCAGGGCCGCAATCCCCATCGCGGCTTGCACCACGTCTTCCGGACGGTATGAGAAGCGGACGATCTCCAGAATCTGAAGCGACTGGATGAGCGCCTTCTCGCGCGTGAACGGGATGGGCTGCTGGTGCAGCCGGCTCAGCATCGCATGACGGTAGGTGAGGCCCTGGCGCTGCGCCTGGAAGTAGAAGGTCGGCTCCAGCGTGTACTGCTCTTCGTGCGCCAGGTACGGCAGTTTCAAAGCGTCGCCGGTGACGGCGTGGTTGTACCACGCTTGCCAGCCCAGCACCGCGCCCACGAACAAGAACCCCGGGGCCAGGACGCGCCACTGCCCGCGCCGCCGCCACAGCTCGCCCACGCACGGCAGCGTCAGTGCGCACGCCAGTAGCAGGCCCTCATAGGGCCGCGATACGGAGAGGATCGCCAGCCCCGCTCCCGCCGCCAGTCCCGCGCGCGTGTCGAACCGCCGCCTCATGCGGCCGGCCGCGCCCAGCAGCAGCGCGCCGCCGCACGCCGCCAGAGCCCCGCCCCAGTAGGAGTTGGCCCAGTAGTGGTAGGGCGGAAAGCGGAGCGCTCCGAGCACGGCGGCGGCCGCCGCCCATCGCCCTGGAAGCCATCCCTGAAAGGCCCAGTAGAAAGCCGCCAGCATCGCCGCGTAGCTGAACAGCACGCCCGCCCACGGGTTCCAGGCCAGCCGCAGCCCCGCCGCCAGCAGCAGACCCTGGCCGGGAGGATACTTCGAGGCGTAGCTCGGCTTCTGCATGACGTGGTACGTCTCGAAGAACTCCCACAGCGGGTGCGTCGGGTTCGTCAGCCGGCCCGAGGCAAAGGTGTCCGCCGCCAGCAGGTAACTGAACTCGTCTTGAATCCGGGGCAGAGGCTTGGGCGCCCACGGCAGCAGGGCCAGGCGCACCGCCACGGGCACGATCAGCAGGCCGGCAAACACAACGATGGGGCGAAGGCGCACCACGTATCAGGCTACCACTCCGAGTACTGCGTCCCCTCCAGGCTGGTCTTGTCCGAACCGCTGCGCACGTCGAAGATGCCCGCCTCGGTCTCGTTCACGCTCGTTCCGGCCTCTTCCATGATCAGCTTCCAGGTCGTGTTCGACCCCGTGATGGGATCGATGGGCACCTGCCGCAGGTAGCCTTCGCTGACCAGTTCGTCGAGGGTCTGCGGCGCCTTCTGCTTGTCGTAGGTGTACTCGTCGATCAGCGTGCGGATGGTGAACAGGTTGTTGCGCAGCACGCTCTCCTTGGCGCGCAGGATCGACTTCTGGTACAGCGGCACCGCGATCGACACCAGGATCGTCACGATCGCCATGACGATCATGATCTCGATCAGCGTGAAGCCGGCTCTACCACTCCGAGTACGGTGTCCCATCCGCCGCCTTCGCCATGCTCTTGGTGTACACGTCAAACACGTTCTGCCCGCCCCAGGCGGTCGACTTCGGATCGTCCTGGTAGGAGCGCTTGCCCCACTCGGTGGAGTTGGTCATCGGATCGCGCGGAATGCGCCGCAGAAAACGGATCTTCTTATCGACCGCGCCGGCCAGTTTCACGCCCTCGGCCAGCACCTTGAGATCCTCCGGGTACCCCTCGGTGTCCATCTTCTGCGGGCCCAGCTTCTGCGCGTCGGCGTAGTCCTTGTACTTGTCGATGGCGGCGCGGATCTCGCGCAGCGCGTAGCGCAGCTCGCGCTCCCGCTCGCGCCGCACCTTGTAACGCGCCAGCGGCACCGCCATCGCCGTCAACATGGTCATGATGGTGAAGGCCACGATCAGCTCCACCAGCGTGAGCCCGCGTTGATTCCTCCGCCGCATGCCGCCTCCCTACTCGACCCGCACCGACAGCCTGGGCGCCGACAAGGTCAGCGGCTGCTGCCTCGAGTCGCGCGCGCCGGCCTCGGCTATGGCGACCTCCGTCACTCCCGCCTTCACCGCCTGGAAGTTGAGCGTCGCCAGCGGCCCCACCCCGGTGACGCCTCCCGCGCCGGGCAGCCGCACGATATTGATCGACACCTCGCCCGTCTCCGCCTGGATGTTGCGCGTGAACATCGGCTGCTGGCCGTCCCTGGCCAGCAGCTCGCCGCGCTCCACGCCCACCAGCTTCAGCGCCCGGGGATCGTACTTCACCCGCAGCGCCGTTGAGTACAAGTCCGTCACACCCGCCGCCTGGAGCGTCACGGTGAACGTGGCGCCTGACTTCGTCCCCACGGCGCCCGGCGTGAACGTCAGCACGCCGCCCACGGGAGCCGGAGCCGCCGGCTTTGGCGCGTCGGCCGGCTTCGCTCCGGGCGCGGCGGGAGGCTTCACCGCCGGCGCGGCCGGCGCGGCCGGAGTCGCCTCCTGCCGGCGCGGCGCGAAATTCAGCTTCACCGTCTGATCGTTGCCCGCCGACACGCCGCGGAGATTGACCTCGTTGATGTCGTGAGACCGCACAATGTGCGGAATCATCACCACCAGCAGCTCGCTGGCGCTCTTCTCCACCGTCTCGCTCGAGAACAGCCGCCTCAGCAGCGGCACACTCGCCAGGCCGGGCACGCCGGAGACGGCCTTTGATTCGTTCCCCTGCATCAGCCCGCCCAGGATGCTGACCTCGCCTTCCTTCACCCGCAGATCGTGGATCACCCGCCGCTGGCCGATGACCGGCTGGCTCAGGCCGCCGACGTTGATGGTCTCTTTCACCGACGAGACTTCCAGCTCCACGTGGAGCGACACCTCGCCCGAGCTGTGTATGCGAGGGGTGATATCGGCGTTCACGCCCACATCGGCGTACTGGAACTGCGTGCTGACCAGCGAGCTGACCGCCGTGGTGGCCACGCCGGCCGAATAGCTGCCGGTGGCGTACGGGTAGCGGTCGCCGATCTTGATGGTGGCCTTGGCGCCGTCGGCCGCCCGCAGTTGGGGCGATTGCAGGATGCGCGTGTCCCGGTCGCTCATCAGGGCTTGCACGAACGCGCCCGGCAGCGTCAGCGAGAAATCGTTGGTGTTCACCTTGCCGATGTTCGCCAGCGCGATCGTGCTGCTGGTGGTCGTGGTGGTGGT
>CAYOTD010000079.1:0-1552 GCA_964406685.1 uncultured Solibacteraceae bacterium
GAGCGTCCGAGGGCATCATAGCTCATCAAAGTGAAAAACTGCCCGGCAGGGGTAACGTAATTGCTTGCCAGGCCAGTCACATACGGCATGCTTTGCGTGGCTGCCAAGCCTTGCGTATGGTAGGTAATATCTGTAACTGTGGTGGCAAGGGTATTCGGCGTTGTGGAACCGACCGTAATTCCATCCTCCTGGGTCTGGATGAGCTGCCCCAGGCCGTTGTAGAACTTGCGCGCCTTGTAATACGTGCTGCCGCTGATCAATTGCTCCACCTGCGTCCAAAACAGGCTGGAGGACTGGTAGTAGCTGAAGCGCAGGGTGGGGCTGGCGGTGCTGTCGCCCGGCCGGACGATGCTGGTGATGCGGCCGAAATCGGCCGAACCCGCCGAAGCGTTGGGCGCGGCCCAGATCGGGTTGTTGAAGGCGTGCTCCAGCTCGCAGCGAAGCTGGAGCTTGAGCCGCTCGCCGATACTCAGGTTCTTCTGGATGGCGATGTCCTGGTAAGGCAGGGGCGGGGTGGGCAAGATGTTGCGTCCGGCCGTTCCCAGGGTGTAGTCCGCCGGTTTGGAGAAAGCGGCGGGGTTGTAGTAGCGCGGCTGGTTGGCGAAGTCAAACCGGTCCGCGCCCGTGTTCCAGTTGGGTAGCGTCACCGGAACGCCCGGAACCAGGTCCGGCCGTGCCGTTCCGCCGGTGGCGGTCCGCACACCCGAGTATCCCATCGAGGGCGTCTGTGGCGTGCCGGACTGGTAGATCCCCATGGTGAAGATCTCATAGCCCTCGATCAACCGCGCAAGGAAGCCTCTGGTGTTCCCGCCGAATCGCTTGCCGGGTCCGAACGGCAACTGGTAGCCGCCGGAGATCACGTAGCGGTGCCGGGTGTCGTAGTTCCCCAGGGCCTTTTCCAGGCTCAGGTTGTACGAAGTCCGCGCCGTCACCCCGCCGTCTCCGGACACGTTGTCAATCGCCTTGCTGTAGGTATAGTGGGTGACGAAGCTGAGACCATAAGAGAATCGCTTCTCCAGCTTCCACGTGCCGCCGTGATAGGAGGAATGGCCGATGTTCCCCCAGTAGGTGATGTTTCCGTAAGAGATGTACGGCTTGTAGCGCTGCCGGTCCTGGTACACCGTGGCGTTGGTCTGCTCCACCGGGATCTGGTTGATGTTCACGCTGTTGATCAGCCTCACTCCCGAAGCGCCGACGTAGGCCACCTCCATCATGAAATTCGTGAAGATCGTGCGCTGGATCGAGAACTGCCAGTTGAGCGTGTATGGCAGCTTCATGTTCTGGTCCCACCAGGAGACGTTTCGGGAAGTGATGGTCCCGGCGTAGGGCGTGTAGCCGTACTCGTTGATCGGCAAAGTGAATCTGGGTGGGCCTTGCGAGAGCTTGAACCAGTAAGTCGGGTCCCCGCCCGTCTTCGAGCCGAAACTATAACCGGTGTTGTACTCGTCGTAGAGCAGGTTCAGCCCGTAGGGATGGAACTGCGCGCTGTACATGCCGAAGCCCCCGCGCAGTACGGTCTTGGCATTGAGCTGGTACGCCAGGCCGAAACGCG
>CAYOTD010000079.1:1584-12015 GCA_964406685.1 uncultured Solibacteraceae bacterium
TTCGTCTTCTGCGTCTTGGACAGGCTCTTGAGAACGCCCGGCACTTCCGAGTGCACCACCGCACCCCGCTGAGGCGTCGTGGCGTATGGCGTCGGGATGATGTAGTCCATCGCGTTGGGGTCGAAGTTCGACTGGTGGTCGCCCACCGCCGTGCGCGGCAGGTCCAGGTTGTACCGCAACCCCAGGTTCAGGGTAAGCCGCTTGGAGACCTTCCAGTCGTCCTGGAAGTAGAACTGGTGGTTCCAGAACCGCACCTTCCAGGGATTGGTCATGGTTCCAAAGGTCGCGGAACTGGGCGTTCCCATCAGAAAATCCGCGAAGGGCATTCCCGAAGCGGTGTCTTTCGGGTATGCGGTCTGCGAGCCGCCGAAGCTATACACTCCCGACGGGCTGTAGCCGCCGGCCCCCGGACCGTACTGGTTCAGCCGGATGCGCTCCAGAAAGTAGCCCATCTTGAAGGTGTGGCGTCCGCGGATGAGAGTGAAATTCTCGGTCAACTGGTAGTTCTCGTTCACCTGGTCGATGTCCAGGCGCGAGGTGGCCGGACCCAGCGGGTACATGTTGCTGATATCGAACCGCGGGAAAGCCAGGTTGTAATTGGCCGTCCCCGGATCCGGGATGCCGAGTTTGGACGCCCAGCCCTGTCCTTTCGACACCGGCCAGACCTGGTAGCGCCGCCGCATGTAGCCCAGCCGCACCTCGTTGAACTTGTTCGACGAGATCGTCTGGTTGTGGCCCAAAGTCCATGAACCGCGGTGCGACGGGTAGTAATACTGTAGGTCTTCCGCCGCGGGCTCCTTCACCACCAAGGGGAGGCGCCCGCGCTGGTAGTTCCAGGACTCGCGCAGGAACAGCTTGCTGTTGTCCGTGATCGCCTGGTCGATGCGCCAGTCGATCGCGTCCAGGTCGAAGCTGTACACCGGGTTCATGATGTAGTTGTTCGTCGGCCCCCAGGTGTTCATCGTGGAGGTCTGGTTCGGCGCCGGATAGTAGGACGCCGCCTTCCGCGCCGCCGTGTCCATCCGGCTCACCGGCATCTGGTTGCCGGAGAACGGAACCCGGCTCCAGGTGTTGGTGGCCGCGTTAAGGACGGTGGAATCCGGGTCGTAGATCTGGCGGTAGCCGGAGAAGTCCCCATTCAGAAAGCGCGGCTCGGGAACCGACCACACCCGCGGGTTGGCGTAGGGATGCCGGGTCCCCTGGTAGCTGCCGAAAAAGAAGGTCCGGTTCTTGCCGTTATAGACCTTGGGGAAGTAGACCGGGCCGCCGGCCGTGCCTCCCAACTGGGTGAAGTTCCAGTTGGGCGGCTGGCCCCGGTCGAAGTAGTTCAGCGCCCGCAGCATCTTGGTGCGGTTGAAGTAGAAGACGCTGCCGTGCAACTCGTTGGTGCCGTTCTTGATGAACACGTTGATGGCCCCGCCGGCCGAGTGGGCGAACTCCGCCGAGGGAACCTCGGTAGTGATCTTGAACTCCGCCACCGCGTCGATGGAGGGCGCCACCGTGTCCGTGTTACTGTCCGGGGACTGCGCCGATGTGCCGTCGAAGTTGAACGCGGTCGACTTGGCCCGCTGCCCGTTCACGCTGATGTTGCTGTTCGAACCCGACCAGGTGGAGGGCTTCACGCTGGGCGAGAGGTAGGCAAACGTGTTCACCCACCGCTGCCACACCGGCGCGTTGACCACCACCACGTTGGGCACCACCGTGCCGGCGGTGGAGGTCTCGGTTTCGAGCAGGGAGGCGTTGGCCGTCACCTCCACGCTCTGCCCGACCGCGCCGACGCTGAGCTCCGCGTCGATGCGCACCGTGGCGTCCAGCACCAGAACGATGCCGTCCCGACGCAGGCTCTTGAAACCGGCTCTTTCGAAGGTCACCGAGTAGGGACCCGGAATCAGGTAAGGCGTCCGGTAGTTGCCCAGTTCGTCCGTAGTGGCGCTGGACTTCACATTGGTCGCCGTGTTGATTACTGTGACCGATACCTGAGGCACCACCGCCCCCGTCGAATCGGTGACCGTGCCTAGGATTGTGCCGCGTCCGGACTGACCGGCAACGAGCGCGGCGAAGAGAATTGTGAGCAAAACCGCGGAAACAATTCGCACGATTTCTCCTATGGGAAGGAAACACCCAATGCTGAGACCCCTGTCATCATGCGGCAGATCCGAAGACCCGAAGGTCTTGCCGAAAGTGTCGCGTACCCGAAACCGCGACGCTCGATCAGCCGGCAACGGCGGCCGGACCCGACGACCTGCACCACTGCCTGGCGAAGCCTGTCGAGGTTCTCGAAGCGCCATGCCCAGAGTGCGCACCCCTCAATGCACTGCTCCCCCGTGGCGCGACATGGCTTGCTGTAGGAACGCGAAGCGACACGAAGCCTTGCGTCCGGCCTCCCGGACCCCGGCCTGCCCTCCCCGTTGGACGGGCAGAATCCACCCTTGCGCAAGACTCACGCCCCCCTCTGCGCGTTCCGTGTAGAGTCTACGGCTGCCCGCTGGTCCAGGCAAGGGACTTTAGAGGATTTTCCAGCACTCCGGGTCAGCCGGAACCGGCCGGCCTCACAGCTCCCGGCCCGGCTCCCGCTTGGGCTTCTCCGGCGCCGGACCGAAGACGAGAGTGACATCGACCACGCGGCGCGCATCGTCCACGCTGGTGCCGGCGCGCGTCGAGCCCAGGTTGTCGAATACCCCGTCTTCGCGCACCCGTGCCAGGAAGTAATCCGGGTAGTCTCCGTCGAAGGGCTGGCCTTCCTTGAGCGCCCAGAGCTTGCGCACCTGCGGCTCGGACAGAATATCCAGACCCTGGATGACCAGTCTGCCGAAGAGGTACTGCGGCCCGGCGGTGAAGTGGATGGTCACATCGACTACCTTGCGCTTGTCATCGACATTTCGCTCGACGCGCGCCTCGGCCCGCATGTAGCCGTTGCGGCGCAGCAGTTTGAGCATCCGCTGGCGGCCGGCCTCCACTTCCTGGAAGTTGGCGATGTCGTCGGATTTCAGGTTGGCGGCTTTCAGCAGCGATTCGGCGGACGCCGGCGCCCCCTCCACCCGCACCTCGCCCAGATTGTAGCTGGCCCCCTCCTCCACGCTCACCATCACCAGCAGGCCCTTGACGTCGGAAGCCCGGACGGCGGCGACCGTGGGGAAGGCGACGCGCAGCCGGCCACGCGCCTCATAGAGAGGCCGGATGGCGGTGTCGAGCAACTGCCGCACGCGAACTTCGCTGTAGGGCACACCCACGGCGACGCCCGCCATCGCATTCTGCAACGTGACCGCCGGGACCACCGCACAGCCGGTGAACTTCACGAAGGCGATCACCGGAGGCAGGGCCGCCGGCCGGAAGACCACCACCAGTTGATCCGGAGCCTCCGCGGTCACGCGGGCCGCCACGGCTTCCTTCTTCCCCGCCGACACAAGGTGCGATTCCAACGCCTGGGCGTAGCGCTTCAGCACCGGCTCGGTGGCCGGGATCTTCGGGCCGAACAGCGGATCCGCCCGCCGCAGGACCGCCTCCAACTCGGCCGCGGGCGCCGGCAGGTCCTCGATCCGGAAGGGGTACAGCGGCCCCACTTCGACGACCTCGAGGGTCGCCGCGTATCCCTTGCCGTCCGCCGAGGGTTCGTAACGACAGCCCACGCTGGCGAAAAAGCCGGTGGCCAGCAGGCGCTCGCGCGCGGCCTCGAACGCCTCCTTGTTGGCGGTCTGGCCGATCTTGAGGCCCGACACCTGGAGGATCTTCTCCGCCGGGAAGTCGCGGTTGCCCGCCACCGCCAGGCTCTGGATAGGCCAATCGCGCCGCGCCTGCGCCGCCGGCGCGCGTTTGGCCGGCGCGGCCTTCTTCCTCGGCTGCGTCTGCGCCGCGAGCCCGAGGCTCGCCAGCAAGATCACCGCGAACCAGCGCATAATTCTATCTTAAGATGCGCCGTCCCCATGCCGCGGTCCTGTTGATCCTGCTCGCGTTGATTCCGGCCGCACGCTTGCTCTGGCTCAGCCGCGACAGTCCCCACCTCGGTTTCTACCAGGATGACGGGCTGTATTGGGTCACGGCCAAGTCCATCGCCCAGGGTTCCGGCTACCGGATTGTCAGCCTGCCCGGCGAACCGCACCAAACCAAGTACCCGCCGGTGTTCCCCGCGCTGCTGGCCCTGGCTTGGCGGCTGACTCCCTCGTTCCCGGCCAACCTGTCCACCGCCGTGTGGATCACCTGGCTGCCGTTGCCCCTGATCGTCCTGCTGTCGAACGCGCTGCTGGCCCGCTGGGGCACGGACCCGAACACGCGGCTGGTGGTTTGCGCGGCTCTCGCGCTGAACCCGTACCTCGCCTTCTTCGCGACTCTGCTGATGTCGGAACTGTGGGCCACCTGTTTCCTGCTGGCGGTCATGCTGCTGCTGGAGAGCGATTCCGGCGGCCTTCGCCGGGCGTCGCTGGCCGGGCTGTTGTGTGCGGCGGCCTATCTGACCAAGACCGTCCTGGCGCCGTTGCTGATCGTCGCGCCGTTGGTTCTACTCTGGCGCCGGCAACGCCTGGCGGCTGCTCTGTTCACCGCCTGCGCCGTGCCGCCCGCCCTGCTCTGGCACGCCTGGGCCGCCGCCCATCGCGCTCCGGCGCCGGATTGGACCTGGCTCTTCTACCTCGATTACCTCGGGTTCTGGACGCGCGATATCCCACCGGCCCTCCTGCCGGCGGTCGTGTATCGCAACCTCGGCGAGTTATTCACCGGCGGCGGCAAGCTGCTGTTGTTCAAGTTCAGCTTCCTGCCCAGCGGCGATTATCTGCAACGGCTGGTCATGCTGGCTGCGGTGGCCGGCGTGGTGCGGTGGACGTGCCGCCTCCACCGGCCGCTCTACCCGCTGTTCACCGCCGGTCTTTTCGCTTTGTTGTTGATCTGGAATTTCCCTCCCAACGAGCGGTTCCTGATCTGCGTGTTGCCGCTCCTGCTGCTGGGGCTGTGGACCGAGTTGAGCCACCTGGCCTCCATCGCCCGCGCGGTCTGGAGGCGGCCGGAGCGTTCGCAGAAAGCCGCGGCCATCGTCGTCGCGGTTTTGCTGCCGGGGTTCGGAGTCCTTTTCGCCGTGCGCAATACCACCGCCCTTTGCAGCTACCTGCCGGAACTGACGCGCCACCGGCGTGAGGAAGCGCGCCGGCGGCTGACTCTCTACGACTGGATCGCGCACAACACTTCCCCGAACGCGGTGTTCTTCGCCGACCACGACACTGTCCTCCACCTCCATACCGGCCGCCATGCCACGACCTTTCACATTCCCGTGCGTCACTTCTACCGCGGCGACAAAGCCGCGATCCTGGCGGACGCCAGCCGGCTTGTACAATTCGCCCACGCGCGCCGGCTCGACTACCTGCTGCTGACGCCCATCGACTTCGAGCTCGACCCCCACCCGGGAGAGCAGCGTCAAGCCATCCGCCAGGCGCTGGCGGGCGATCCGCGTTTTCGCAAGGTGTTCGACTCACCTGCGGGAACCATCGTCAGGATCGATCCCAGGTGATGTCTCTCGGCTGCGTTTGCGCCGCGAGTCCGAGATTCACCAGCAAGATCGCCGCGAATCGGCGCATAATTCTATCTTGAGATGCGCCGTCCCCATGCCGCGGTCCTGCTGATCCTCCTCGCCTTTCTTCCGGCCGTGCGCCTGCTCTGGCTGAGCCGCGACAACCCGCATCTGGGCTTCTATCACGACGACGGAGTCTACTGGGTAACCGCCAAGTCCATCGCGCAGGGCTCCGGCTACCGCATCGTCAGTCTTCCCGGCGCGCCGCACCAGACCAAGTACCCGCCGCTGTTCCCGGCCCTGCTGGCCGCCGCCTGGAGACTGAATCCCGAGTTCCCGGCCAATCTGGCAATCGCCGTGTGGCTGACGTGGGCACCGCTGCCGCTCTTCCTCCTGCTCTCGGACCGGCTGATGGCGCAGTGGAATCTCGGCGGATGGGCTCGCCTGGCGATCTGCGCCGCTCTGGCGTTGAATCCGATCCTGGCCTACCTCGCCACCGTGCTGCTCTCGGAGATCTGGGCCACCTGTTTCCTGTTGGCGGCCGTGATTCTGGCCGGCAGCGGCAAGAACAGTTGGTGGACCATCTCACTGGCCGGCCTGTGCGCTGCGGCGGCGTACCTCACCAAGACCCTGGTGGCTCCTCTGTTGCTGAGCATCCCGCTGGCCCTGGCAGGCAAGCGGCAGTGGAGACAGTCCGCCCTGTTCCTGGCTTGCGCGGCGCCGCCGGTCCTGGCTTGGCACACCTGGTCGGCCGCGCACCGCACGGCGCTGGCTGACGGAACGTGGCTCTACTATCTCGACTACCTCGGCTTTTGGTCCCGCAACCTCTCCCCCGCCCTTCTGCCGACCATGATCTATCGCAATATCCAGGACCTGTTGACCAGCGGCGGCGATCTCCTGTTTCTCACGCTGAGCGATGCCCCCTTCCTGGGGCTGCACCTGGCGCGGCTGCTTTGCATCGTCGCCCTGGTCGGCGTCGTGCGCTGGGTCCGGTCCAGTCGGCGCCTGGAGTATCCGCTGTTCGCCGCCGGCCAGTTTGCGATGCTGTCGATCTGGTTCAGCGCGAACGAGCGGTTCCTGGTCCCCATCCTTCCGCTGCTGTTGCTGGGGCTCTGGGTCGAGTTGTGCCATGTCGGAAGGATCGCGCAGGCCGCCTGGCGCCGGCCGGAGCGCTCGCAGCGCGCCGCCGCCGTCATCGCGGGCGCCGTCCTGATGTGCCTGCCGGCCGCGATCCTTCTCCGCAATGCCGCCGGTGTATGGACGGACCTTCCCAGCCTCGCCAGTTCCCGGCGCGAGGCCGCGGCCCGCAGACGGCCGGTCTACGACTGGATCGCCCGCAACACGCCGCCCGGCGCCGCTTTCTTCGCCGACCGCGATACCACTCTCCATCTCTACACGGGACGCCCCGCCATCGCCGTTCGTCACCCGATGCGTTACTTCTATGCCGAGGACAAGGCCGCCCTGCTGAACGCCGCCGGCAAGCTGACCGACTTCGCCATCCAGCAGCGGCTCGACTACCTCCTGTTGACCCCGGTGGATTTCGCGCTCGATTGGCTCCCCGCCGAGCAGCGCCGCGAAGTGAGCCTTGCGGTGGCGCGCGATCCCCGCTTCCGCACAGTGTTCGCCTCGCCCGCGGGAACCGTCGTCAAGATAGAATCCAGATAATGTCTGCCCCGCTGCGTCTTGGCGCTTCCGCCTGCCTGCTGGTGGCCGCTCTGCACGCTGCCAGAAAGCCGGTCACCATCGAGGCCGCCGCCCGCCGTCCCGAGGCCGCGGCCGAGGTGCGCTGGGCACCCGACTCGAAGAGCTTTGTCTGGCGGGAGTCCGGCAAGCTGCGCTCCTACGATCTGGCTTCGAAGAGCGAGCGGGATCTGCTCTCCCTCGACGCCCTGGAAGCCGCCGCCGTCAAGCCGCCGCCGCGCGGGGCCTTCGAGTGGGAAAACCGCCGCGTTCAAGAACAACGGATCCAGTGGTCCGGCGATGGCAAGGGCCTCCTGCTGTTGGCCGGTGGCGACCTGTTCTGGCTGGATGCGGCCTCCCTCAAGTGGAACCAGTTGACCGCCACCGAAGCCGCCGAGCGCGACCCCAAGCTCTCCCCCGACGGGCGCCGCGTCAGCTTCCGCCGCGGCAACGAACTGTACGTGCTGGAGCGCGCGTCGAAGACCGTCACGCGCCTGACCCACGACGCCACCGAAACCCTGTGGAACGGCCGGCTGGACTGGGTCTACCCCGAGGAGCTGGACCTCGGCACGGCCCACTGGTGGTCGCCCGACTCCTCCCGGATCGCCTATTTGCAGTTCGATGTGAGCCGCCAGCATCTGTACCCTCATGCCGACCTGACCGGCGTGCGCGCCATCTTCGAGCCGCAGCGCTATCCCAAGGCCGGGACACCCAACGCGGAGGTTCGCCTGGGCGTAGTGGCGGCCTCCGGCGGCTCCACCTGTTGGATGGATCTGGGCGAGACGCGCGACCGGTTGCTGGCCCGCATCGTCTGGCTGCCGGATTCCAGCGCGCTGGCCGTGCAGCGCGCCAACCGCGTCCAGAACCAGCTCGATCTGCTGGCCGCCGATGCCCGGACCGGCGCCGCGCGGCTGATCCTGCGCGAGACCGACCGCGCCTGGATCAATATCGTGGATGGCCCTCTGCCGCTGCGCGACGGCCGCCACCTGCTGTGGACCAGCGAGCGCGACGGCTGGCGGCACCTGTACCTCTGCTCGCTCGACGGCCGGAGCGTGAAGCGGCTGACGCGAGGCAAATGGATGGTGGACAGCGTGGCGGGGATGGACGAGAAGGCGCGGCTGGTCTACTACACCTCCACCGAAGAGAGCCCGCTGGAGCGGCGCCTGTATCGCGTGGGCTTCGACGGGAAGCGGCGCGAGTTGCTGACGCACGACGCCGGCCTGCACGCGATCTCGATGAGCCCCGACGCGAGCTGGTTCCTCGATACGTGGTCCTCGGCTGCCACGCCTCCCACGCGCAAGATCCGCCGCGCCGATGGCGGCGAGCACGCCCTCTTCCGCCAGGCGGACCGCAAGTCAACCGAGGAGTACGACTTGCTGCCCGCCGAGACGGTCCGCTTGACCGCCGGCGACGGAACGTTGTTCTATGCCCGCCTCATCCGGCCCGCCGGTTTCGACCCGGCCCGCAAGTACCCGGCCATCGTCATGGTCTACGGAGGGCCGCAGTCACAGGCGATCCAGAACCGCTGGGCGGGAGCCGGTTTCGAGCAGGCTCTGGCACACCGCGGCTTCGTCGTCTGGCAACTGGACAATCGCGGCTCGGCCGGCCGTGGTCACGCCTGGGAAACTCACCTCTACCGGCGTCTCGGCAAGCAGGAACTCGAGGACCAGGCCACCGGCGTCCGCTACCTGGTCTCGCTTGGATTTGTGGATGAGAAGCGCATCGGGATTCATGGCTGGAGCTACGGCGGCTTCATGACGCTCTACGCGCTGTTGAACGCCCCCACTCTGTTCCGCGCTGGCGTGGCGGGCGCCCCGGTCACCGACTGGCGCCTCTACGACACCATCTACACCGAGCGCTACCTGGGACTGCCGGAGGAAAACGAAGAGGGCTACCGGCTTAGCTCACCCGTTCACCAGGCCGCCCAACTCGAGGCCCGGTTGATGCTGGCGCACAACCTCGACGACGACAACGTCCTGTTCCAGAACACGCTCCGCATGATGAACGAACTCACGCGCGCCGGCAAGCAGTTTGAGCTACGCCTGTACCCGCAAAAGACCCACGGAGTGACAGGCCCCGAGCGCCAGCATATGCTCGAGGCCATTGCCAGGTTCTTCGAGGAAAGCCTGCGGCCCTAGCGGCCGCGCCCGCCGCCGCCCGAACCCCGCGGGCTGGCCGAATCGGCCGTGCGCGGACTCGCAGCCGCCGCCGGCGCCTGTCCGGCCGGGGAGGCTGGCGCGCCCGTCGACACCGGAGCCGAGAAGGCCCCGGAGGACCGGGAGGCCGTATTGTATCCCAGGGCCGCGTTGTAGCCCGAGCCCATCCCTCCTCCGCCGCCGAAGGCCGAGGGATCGCGCCTCTGCGGTGGCACAAAGACGGCGGTCACCGTGCGCGGGCTCCAGAAGGCATAGCCATAGGGGCTGAACAACGTGTTCCGGAAGGGCACGTACGTGAACATGCCGAAATAGGGATTCCACAGCCAGCCGCTGGCGAGCCAGCCGCCCCTGTCGCGCAGGGAGCGCGAGCCGGAGATGTTGGCCATGGCGATATACCCCGAACGCCTCTGGCCCCAGCGATACAGCGGATCGCCGGCTTTGCTGTCGAACTTCTGCGCCACCAGGACCGTGCCAACCGTGGTCTGCCGCGACGATTTCAGCGTCAGCCGGTCCGCACCCTGTTCGACAACCGCCTCGCCGTCGTAGACCCGGACCAGGCCGGCGCTGGCGTCCACGCGGTAGAGACCGGTCTTTCGGGGAGTGACCGTGGCGCCCTTGGCCACCAGCGCGATGTGGTTGTCCTTCGACATCTCGATCGCTTCCACCAGGACCGAGCCGCGCACCACTTCGAGCCGGGTGTCGATCAGACGGCTGGAGATCATACGGAACTCGGCATCCTCCCCCATTCGAAGGAACACGCCGGGGCTGAGCAGCACTTCGGCCCGGCCGGCTTCGGTGGCCAGAGTCAGGCCTTCTTTGACTTCGGGGAACTGGCCGGTCTTCGCTTCCAGCGGCTGTCCATCCAGCAGGACACGCCCTTCCACGAAGTGAATCATTCCGCTTCGGGCCGAGATTGCGGTCTGAGCCGCCGCCGGAATCAGCGCCAGCGCCATGACCACCAGAAGAATCGCCGTCCACCGCATCGCCGTCTTCATGACTCCCTCCCTTCCCTATCCTCTCCCGCACCTTTGACGGAAGTCAACCGGATTTGGTTGCAACAGTTTTCGGGAGGCGTCCGCGCCGGCCCTATGGCGAGACCGCCGG
>CAYOTD010000080.1:0-12002 GCA_964406685.1 uncultured Solibacteraceae bacterium
CGCGGACTTTGTCCTTCACCAGCTTCCACTCCTTCTCGTTCCGGCCGCGGATCTCGACTCGGGCCAGCATCGCGTCACCGTTGTCGTCGCGCGCCAGCCAGCGTGCGCCAATGTAGCCGCGCGCGTACTGCACGTTGAGCGTTCCGGAATCGGCGGTCAGCGCCGGAGGCGGCGACAAACGCCGTTTCCGGCCCAGCGGGGGCAGGTTCAGCGACTGCGCTGGGGTAAGCGTCAGGGTCTGCGCGGGAACGCGATAGTTGGCGGGAGTAATTTCGATCTCTTCCACCACCGGCGCCACGTTCTTGGGCATGTACGCCGTCTCCACCAGGCGCACCTCGGGAGAGGCGCCCTCGGCCGAGGCCTTCAGCGTCAGCTTCCATTGGAGGAACCGCGCCGGTGGCGAGGCCACGCGGCCCGTGTCGCCGCCCAGGGGAACCGGGGCCCAAGGGCTCCAGCTCTTCACAGGACGGTCCAGGTTCCCGCTGCGAGTCTCGACCGCGACCACACCGCCGTTGGCGTCGTGCGCCAGCCGCAAACGGCCCCAGTAGGAGAAGAAGCCGGCGTCGAGCGGATCACTCTCCACGTAGCCGTCGGAGGCGAGGGCAGGGCCGAGCCGCAGCACCTTGCCGACATTGCCCGTGGCGTAGACCGCGCCGCCGCGCTCCACGGCGAGCGCGGTCACCTGGGTCGGCTCGGCCGACAACAGCAAGGTGGACAGCAGGTCGCTGTCCAGGCGATGGATCTTGCCGCGGTTGCCGGTCCCCAGCAGAGGCAGGCCGTTCTTGTCGAAAGCGATGGCATAGACGATATCCTGCGTGTCGCTCCAGACCTTGCGCGGAAAGCCCTCGCTGTCAATCCGCCATACCTCGGAGCCGCCGGTGAGCGCGGGCGCCCCGCTCCCAAGAGTAGGGGGGGGAACCGCCACCGGCGCGCGCGCGGCCTGGACCGTGGCGCCCGTGGGCGCGGGCACGCTGGGCGTGGGTGTGGGCAGCACGGGCGCAACCGGAACTCCCGGCCCCGCCGGTTGCCGCGCACCCACTGCGGAGGCGTAAATCGAGCCGTCGGAGGCGACGGCGACGGCCGTTACTTCGCGCCGGGTGGTCTGATGGAGCACGAAGCCTTCCGCCTTGGGCGTAATGCGCAGGACCAGCCCGGCCGGCTCGGTACCCACAATCACGTTGTCCCTGGCATCGACGGCGAGGGACCGCGCATGCGCTTCGTCGGTGCGATACCAGATCTCGCCCTTGCCGGCGGGCGTCACGCGGTGGATCTCACCCCGGTCGCCGGTGGCCACGAAGAGGTTGCTCTGGCTGTCGAAAGCGATGGCCCAGATGTACTTGGTTCCGGGATCGTAGAACGCCTCGAATTTCCCCGCCGCCGAAACCCGGAAAACCTTGCCGTCGGGCGAAGTGGCGGCGTAGACCCGGTCCCGCCGGTCGACGGCGATCGCGTGAATCTCCATCCCCGGCAACTCGGCCAGCACCCGGTGCGCGCCCTTGGCGTCGATGAGAAACAGCTTGGCGGTGGAGGCTGCCGGCTCTCCGCCGCCGGCGTACCGGTTGCCTTTGGAATCCGCGGCCACGGCCCATAGGTACGTAGTCGAGGCGTCCAGGATCTCGCTCAGTGCGGGAGCCAAGGCCAGCCGTCCGTCGCTGCGCACCGAGATGCGCTTCAGCGTCGCTCTCTCATAGTCCGCCTGGCTGTCCTGCGTCCAGGTCCGGGTCTCAACCGCGAGGGCGGAGGCGGCCAACAGAAGCGCCGCCGCGGGGGTGAATCGGAATCGTGTCATTGGTCGCTTGTCCGGGGTGCTTTACTTCACGACGATCCGCAGCGACTGGGCGCCGCTGATGACCAGGTCAAAGGGAATCGCCATCTGCTCGGCCGCGCTCTCCTGGGCGGTCAGAAATGTGCGGCTGCCCGCCCGGCCGCTCTGCATCACGTTCAGCACCGAGGCCGGCAGGCTGGGCATGGTCTTGTCGTCGGAGTAGACCGTGGGCCGCGCCTCGACGAGCGAGACATAGAGCTTGCTGTTGGATCGCTCCTGGTTCAGCAGCGATACGGTCTCCTTCAGGTCCAGGTAGCGATTCAGCGCACCCGCGGCCGACTGCATCCGGTTCAGTGTGTCGGCGTCGCTCAGCAGGATGCGGTGTTCGCCCTTGGGCAACCGCGCGGGGATCTTCACACGGATCTCCCGCTCGATGCGCGCGCCGCGGTAGGGCCGCAGGAAGACCTTCACCGGCACTTCGCCGCCCGCTTCCACTTCCGTCGCCGATGTCCACGCGTTCTCGACGGTGGCGATGCGGCGCGCGGGCAGAAGGTCGATGGTGGCGTCCACGCGCTTTAACCGTGGCAGCTTGACGGCGTTCAGAAACAGGCGGTTGAACTTGTCGCCCCACCAGCCGGCCAACAGCATGGGAGCGGGGACCGGAATCTCGCCCGGGGCAAGCATGGTGGCCAGCGAGAGGTTCGGCTGGCCCTCCAGTTCCACCTTGCCGCTCAGCCGGTAAGTGGCTTCCTCGGCGAATTCGTTCAACCCCGAAATGGAGTTGAACAACGTGAACATCATCAGGTAGGGCGTCCACTTCTGGTGCACGAAGACGTGGAAGCGCAGGTCCTTCTCGCTGCGGACGGCGTTGCTGTCGGTGAACGAGCGCACTTTGACGCTCACCGGGATCATGCGCGCCTCGGCGCCCAGGACGCCCAGGATTCCCGAGTGGCGGTCCTGGCTCAACGCGCCGACGATCTCGGTGGCGTTGGCGAACTTGTTGGGCTGGTACTGGGAGGATAGCACCGTCAGCACTTCGCTCTTGGCGATGGGCATCTCCACCGGTCCCAGGTTGAAGAAGGAGTGGCCAAAGGCCAGCACCCGTTTGCCGTCGTTGTAGGTGACCGTTCCCAGGCTGCTGACACCCATGTCTCCCGAGACCAGCACCGCCGACAGCGCGTCGCCCGGCTGGAGCGCGCCCGCCGCGCTCGGCCCGGGCTTGGGGCTGGCAAGAGCCGCCGTGGCCCCTCCCTGCACCGGCACAACGCCCAACTGCTGGAACAGGGAGCCGAACTCGCGCAGTACCGATTCATGGAATCCAGAGAAGCTCAGCGGGGTCTCGATGGGCGTCAACAGGGCGCTGCGCAGAGGCGCCCCCGAACCCGCTCCCGCCGCCACCGCCTGGGCCAGAAGTTCGCTGGGGACCTCGATGGCCGCCCGCGGCTGCGCCCGGTCCGGCGTGCGCGCCTCGGCCGGACGGGAGGTGTCGAACTCCTGAATCTCGAGCATCAGCTCGATGGGAGTGATGCCGCAGATGGCGTCCGGGGAAAAAACGCTCAACCGCAACGCCACGGCGCCCATCAGCTTGCCGTCGACGTAGACCGGGCTTCCGCTCATGCCTCCGGCCACGTTGGTGCGCTGCGCCCTGCCGCCCATCTTGGCCAGGATGACGTCCTGCTTGGGGCCCCAGGCGTTCTTCCACACCCCGATGACTTCGACCGGAACCGGCTCGGGCTCGCTGCCCGCGAAGACGGTCCACGCCACGCCCTTCATGCCGGGTTTGACGTCGGTGATGGGGAGGATTTCGGGTTTACCGGCCCGAGGCCGCGAGGGTGGCGGGGTGCCGGCCTGAATGCAGACAGCCGCGCCTACAAGAAGAGCGGCGAAACGGCTAAGCATCGAAGAGCTTCCTTCAGCGAAAAAGGGGCTTGCGCCTTTCTCTCATTATCCCGCATTTCGCCGCCCCCGCGGACTCACGCCCGCAGCGGCTGGATGCGCGGGAAATACAGCCAGAGGTGGCCGCCGTTGTCGTTCTCGCCGAAGAGGATCTCGCCGTCGCGGCCGGTGACCGCGTCGCCGAATTCGTAGCCGTAGCGGCGGCGCTCGATGACCGATACCGCCACGCCCAGCGTGGAAACCTCCCGGCCCCGCGGGTTGAAGCAGAACATCTTGGCGATCTCCGCGCCGCAGAAGCCGAATAGCCGGCCGTCGTGGGTCACCGCCATCGGTCCCACCGGCTTCAGCGGAGCGCTGCCCAACGGCCCGGCGAAGCTCTTTCCGTCGAAGGAGAATAGCTTGCCCTCCGCGTCCGCCGTGTAGAGTAGTCCTCCTTGGAGGTCGCGCGCCCACCAGGCCGGCTTGCCCCAGGCCCCCGAGGGCAGCGCCACCGCCCGCCGCTGGATCGTGCGCGCCGCCGGATCGTAGCTCCACAGGTGCGTGGCGCCGTCGAAGCCGACCACCGCGCCACCCGGAGCTACCGCGACGCGGCTGCCGGGCGCCTCGCCCACCACCTGCACCTTGGGGCCCTTCGCGTCCAGGATGAACAGATGGTTCGACGTGACTCCCACCACGCCCCGCGCCGTGATCGTGCCGTGGACCACCGGCTCGCGGAGGAAGCACTCTCCCAGGTCGTTCACGGGAGACCGGCCGATGCCCCACTCCTGAATGAAACCGCGCGGAGGAGGCATTAACCGCGTGGAAACGGCGCGCCCGCCCCGCTCGCCGTTGACCAGAGCCACCAGTGACCTAGTCCCGCAGCAGACCGCGGCGCACGAGGTGGCGCCCTCGACGACGCCGAGATCGAACACCAGGCCGCTCTCGCCGCGGTAGTCCGCCACAAACAGGTGAACCCGCTTGCCGCTGGTTCCGCCGAAGATGGTCCCCTCGCGCGTGATATCGAGCGCGGTGATGCGGCTCTCGTCCAGCGGGATGGGAACCGTCTGGCCGGGCATGCAGGTGGGAAACGCCACCATCAGTCCTTCGGTGGTGAACGACTTGTCGCGAACCTCCCGCCGGTAGGCGATGGCCTCCGGGGACCTGGGATCGAACTTCTTCTGTGTCTGCATGGCTGCGCTCCTTTATCCCCACATCCGGATGGGCAGGTGGGCGTCTTTCTTCTTGCGGTTGGCGGGCATCGTGACCTTGAAGATGCCCGAAGGCCGCATGCCGACATGACCGAAGAACAGGTCGCCGTTGTGATCCACCGCGCCGCGCGAGACATACTGGGCCGTGCCGGTGGGATGCACCAACCGCGTGCATTCCTCGCGCTTGAGCGTCGCCGGGTCCAGCCGCCAGACCACGCCTTCCCGCTCCTTGTGCGAGGCGTCCATGGGATTGTGCACCGGGTCGCGCCAGCGCGCTGCCACGTAGTAGAGCTTCCCGTCGCCGGCGAAGGTCAGCCCTCCGCAGTGGTCCTTGAACATGTTCTCCGGAACGGTCAGGTCCCGCTCCTGCGTTGCCGGCCCCAGGTCCTCGACCCGCGGCCATTCGCCTTCGTCCGGCCAGATGCGCATCAGGTACGGGTTCGGGTTCCAGGTGGAAGCGTACACGCAATCGCGGTCGGGCGAAGGCGCGACATCGTAGAACACGCTGTGCCAGCCGGTCTGGTAGGCCCGGTTGTGGGGCAGGATGAAGGGAGAGACCTCCAGCCGGTCCTTTTCCGGGGTGTACCGCACCAGGTGGCCGTAGTCGTCCGTAGTCCAGACGCGGTGCTTCTTGTCCAGAAACAGCGCCTGGCCGTTGATCGAGCCTATGCGGCCGACGTCGCGCCGTTTGCGCGTCTTCAGATCGTAGATGATGAAATGATCGCGTGGATAGCTGAGCGCGTACAGCAACCGCCGGTCCTCGTCGTGCAACAGACAGCGGCAACCCTCTTTGGGAATCAGCGTGTCCCACCACAGGACCTGGTCGGTCTTGGTGTTGAATGCCACCAACGCCGCTCCGCGGAACAGGCGCTTCTCGTCGTGCCAGGAATACCAGGGCGAGTAGACCGGGCGGTCGATGGGCGGCCCGGACAAGTGGGTCGCCATGTAGAGGATCCCGTCGGCCATCGAGGGCACGAAGCTGTAGTGGATCTTGCACTGGGTGGCACGCCCCGACGTACCGGGGTCGCCCACCTTCTCTCCCAGGTCGAACAGGAAGTCGAGGCTGTCGCGCTGCTCGTTGTAGCGGACCAGTTGCACCACCCCGCCGGGAACGCCCTCCGCGCATGACGAGGCGTAGATGCGCCCGTCGGGACCGACCGACACCGACCAGCACGTGTCGGACTCCGGGTGCTTGTCGAAGGGATACCACTTCACGCCGTACGTCTCGGGTGCGGCTTGAAGCGCCGCGCCCGCCGGAACCGCCGCCGCGGCTTTCAGGAAACCGCGCCGGCCTATCGCTTTGCTCATTCGATCTGTCCTTTCTTCTCCACGACTCCCGTCACCTCCCGCCGCTGCCCCACCTCGCCATCGGGAACGATCACCGCAAACCACGGAGTCGCGGCGTCTGCCACTTTTCCTCGCCAGACCACCTGCTGCGCGGTCTTCGGCGTTAGCGTTACGTCGCGGACGGGCTGGTCGACCGTCAGATTCGCCGTCCGCACTGCAAAATGGTGCGTCCCCGCGCCCTGGAGCCGCATCCGGATTGTGACCTGGCCTCCGGGGCCGTCCTCTTTCAACAGCGACCAATCCAAAGCGGCGCGGGCGCGCAGATCGACCGTGTACGTTCCGCCCGGAAGCGCGGTGAGGCTCCGCTCCTGCCCGCCGCACCGGACTCTGTAATCTCCCTCCGGCAGGCGCAGTTGGAACGTGCCCGTGGCCGGGTCGGTATCGGCCTGGACCTCGTGCCCGCTCTTCAGGTCCCGGAAAACCACCGGGCCTTTGTGCCCCGCCTCCACCTGCCCGCGCGCCACGGCGAGGCCGGCCAGATCGCGCATCAGGTAGATCCAACGAGCCACCGGATGCACCCAGATCTCTTTGTAGGTATAACAGTTCGAGACCGGCCAGAAGGGCACGTCGCGGTCCTCGTCGGTCTTGATTCCCACCGGCAGCGCTCCCACCATGTCTCCGCTCGCGTATGCGTAGAAGGGCGCGTAGTCGTACCCCTCCCCGGTCATCGTGCTTTGGACGAACGGGTTCCGCCCCACCACCCACTCCAGTTGCCGCTCGGCCAACCCCGCCAGGTCGAGCCGGCCCCGAAGGTGCGCCGCGGCCGAAAGCGCCTTAGCCTGCGAAAGAACCGTTCCGTGATTCCCCCGCAGCCGGAACCAGACGGGGAAGGCGCGGAGGCGGTAACCCTTGCCCACCGGAATGCCCTTGAGCACCTGCCTGCGGTACGACTCCCGCTGCTCGGCTGGCTGTTGGAGGTACTCCTCTTCGCTGTACACCGACGCCGGCAACATGCCGTAGGGCTGGGTGAAGCGCGCCATCGCCTTGAGATAGTATTCCGAGTGCAGCGCCACCCCCGAGTACCACTTCATCCAGTCCTTGTGCCCGGGGAACAGCGTGGCCAGCCGGGCGAGGGCCTCCACCGGCATCTGTTCGTGGCCGCGGTGCTGGTAGTGCAGCAGGCGGTCGCGGGCGGCGCTGGTATAGAAGAAACCCGCCAGCGGAACCGTCCAGCCCGGCGGAAAGCGGCGCTCCTGCATCTGCATCAACTGGGCGCCCATCTCGACGGCCTTGGCGGCGTAGGCGGCTTCCCCGGTCGCCTCGTACAGGTCGAGGGAGGCGAAGGCCGCCGCGGCGACCAGATCGATCCGCCCGCCCCGCGCCCCGGGATGATCCCGTTCCGGACTCTCGATCACCGCCAGGGCCGCCTGCCAGTCCTCCCGCGCGGCCTTCAGGCTTCGGGCGGCCAGCAAGGCATCGTGCCGCGCCAGCACGCGCGCCGCCAGCGCTTCGGCCGCCGCGCAGAGCAGGTTCTCGTACGGGGCGTTCGAAGCCGGCTCGACCGCGTCGTCGAAATCGCCCAGGATGCCGTTGGTCCAGACGGACATCCCGCCGAACCTCGCCCGGTAGCCGTCGCCGAACCGCGTCCTCAACACCCAGTCCAGGCCCCACCGGGCTTCGGCGAGCAACTCGCCAACCAGTTCCGGGTCCGTCTGCTGGCGTTCCAGCCGCTCGGCCAGGCTCAACATGGCGTAGACGGCCTCGGAGGTGTTCACCGGCCCCTGCGAGAGGTCGCCGGCATCATGCCAACCGCCGTTGACCACGATCCGCCGCCCGGCGTGCTCCGCCTGCCAGTCGCGGTGGCAGGCGTCGTGGCTACCGGGGATCTCGAAACCGCACCGTTCGGCGTAGAAGAAGTTGATCGCCTTGCGGATGGTGCCGCGCCACACGTCGGCGTCGATGCGGAACGGGCGCGTCCCGGCTCCTCCGGCCCGCACGCGGTACACGCCGGGCCGGCGGACCTCGGAGAAGTCCATCAACTGGAACTCGCCGATGGGTGAGGCAATTTTCTCCACCGGCTTCGAGACCACCACCTCGCCGGTCGCGTGGTCGACCAGGTCGAAGCTCCGCGCCGCCAGGCCACTGGCGATGGCGCTCTTGGCCGCGCCCAGCGGGTAGCCGGTGTGGCTGAACGAGATCCGGCCGGGGGCGACGTTCCAACCCTCGAAGTGATCCGCGTCCACACGCTCCAGCTCCAGCCGGTCGATGTCGTAGGTGACGGTCTCCGACTCGCCGGGCTGGTACCCGTTCATCGTGTACTGGATGAGGACCGCGGTCACCTTATCTCGGGGCAGTTCGGCGATCTCCCACACCACGCGGTTCCACTTGTGGTTTTCCAGGATCAGGTAGTGTACGCCGTCGCGGAACCCCGGACCGGGCAGCTTGCGCGCTCCGCTGTTCTCCAGCACCACCACCAGGGGAACCGTCCGCCAACCCGGAAGGTCTGGGTACACCCAGAACGAGATGCGATTGAAACCGGACCAGTTTTCCCCGTCGAACCGCCGCGCTGCCGCCGCGTAGCCGTACAGGCGGCCGCCGCCGGTCTTTCCTTCGCCCGCCGCCCGGGCGCGCAGGCGCAACGACTGGACGCCGTCCCGCACACGCTCGCGGGCAAAGGTCAGCTCCCCTTTGCCGCGCAGGACCCAGGTCGACGGGTCCTCCATCCCGTCCAGCAGCCGCGACTCGAGCACCGGCTTGCCGGCCCAGCGGGTCGAAGCGGCCTCGGAGTAGTCAACCCGCATCGGCGCCCGCGTCTGCGCAAACCCGAGATATGGAAGTGCAAACAGTGCCGGCGCCGATCGAAGGATTCGCATTCGTGCCGCCCGGCCACGTGCCGGGCTCTCGATAGTTTACACCCGGCGGCCTGAGCTTTCTCCGGCGCGGACTGGATGCTATCCTGGGGTGTCAAGGCCTTGTCTTGAGTAGCGGCGGGAGTCCGCGAGCACGGGAGTTGGATTTGGCTGTACCCGCGCGGTCAGGCTCGCCCGTCTGATTTGACTTGCCCCTATGCAGAAAAGACTGTGTTTGCTTGCCGCGGTGATCTCCTGCGCCGCCCTCTTTGGTCAGACGCAGACGCCGCCGGCCAAACCCGCTCCGCCGGCCCAATCGAGTTCGTCCGACGAGGGGGAGACCCTGAAGGAACCTGTGTACGTGCGACGGATTTCGCTGGGCGTTTCCCTCCATGTCACGGTTCTCGACTGGGTCAAGAACAACGAGTCGGCGAACGTGGTGACCACCTCCCCGGCCTTTGACGGCCTCTACACGGGAATGAACGCCTCCCGGCGCGTGGGCTTCGGAGTGAGTACCCAAGTGGCCCTGACCGAGCGGCTTGCCGTCAGCCTGGGCGTGGTGCAACGTTCGGTCGGCTACAAGAAGAACAGCGACATCTATACCGGTGTCGACAACCCCCTCACCGCGGACGACGAGCGAAAATACACGGTCAACAACGAGGACACCCGCGCCAAGCTCTACGACTTTCCCCTGCTGGTGCGCTACTACACCAAGGACCGTCACGTCCGCGGACCGCGCGGCTTCCTCCAAGGCGGCCCCGTGTGGCGCAAGGTCTCCAAGATCCGGACCGGCATCGATGAATCCATCAACGGCGCCGACGCCGTCTGTTGCGACTACACGCCGGCCACGCCCACCCGCCGGAGTATCCCCGGTATCATCGCGGGTTTCGGCGTCCAGTTGATCGACGATATCGGGATTCGCGTGGTGCCGGAGTTCCGCTATACGCACTGGTTCAATGACACCTTCAAGTCGCCGGGCATCAGGCCGTTGCGGCATCAGATTGAAGGCATGGTCTCGCTGACGTTCTAGAGGTACTGGGCAGGCTGAAGCATGTCCCCAATCGAACACGCAGACACGGTAGGGGCGGCGCAATCCCCGCTCCAGGCGGCCCTCAATGACGCCCAGACCACGGCGCGGGAGCAGTTGAGCGCCGCCTGGCAGATCCAGATCGAGCACATCGAGGACCAGCTTCGCTCCGGTTGGCGCGAGCGCGTGGGACAGGTCTTCGAAGAACGTTTCGCCGAACTCTCCGCCCGCCTGGCGGAAGAGTTCGAGCGGCTGGTGGACGCGCGCGCCGCGGTGGCGGCGGCGGAGCGCGCCCGCATCGAGCGGCGCAAGGCCTTCGCGCGCCTCAGCCAGGCGGTGCGCCGCATCGGCCAGGCCCAGACCTCGGGAGAGTGGACCCCCGCCCTGCTGGACGCGGCTTCGGAGTACTGCCACCGTTGCGTGCTGTTCAGCGTCGGCCTGCGCTCGGTGATCGCCGAGGAATCGCGGGGATTCGACGAGGCGGCCGCCGCGGCCTGGGCGGGCAAGGAGATCGAGTTGCGCGCCGCTCCCGCTTTCGCCACCGCCATCGAATCGCGCGACGTGGTGGTGGCGCAGCGCACCGCGGGCGAGATCTCGCCCGAGGCGGCGGCCCTGGCCGGCGAATCCGATCTGGAACGCGTTCACCTCTACCCCGTCATGGCGCGCGGGCGCTGTGCGGCGCTGCTCTGCGTGGAACTCGCCGAGGACGAGGCCGCGCACGCGGCCCTCGATACTCTCGTCGTGGCGGCGGGACTCTCCCTCGGCGCGCGCGTCCCCGGCGGCGCCCCCACTTCCCTGGTGTCGATCTCGGGAGGGGGCGGCGCGGCCGAAGCCTCCGCCGGGTGGTCCTCGCTGTCGGAGGCCGAGCAGGAGTTGCACCGCCGCGCCCAGCGCTTCGCCCGCGTGCAGGTGGCCGAGATGCGCCTCTACCAGGCCTCCCACGTGCGCCTCGGCCGCGCCCGGCAGAATCTCTACGAGGTTCTCCGCGAACCGATCGACGCGGCCCGCGAGACCTACCTGCGGCAGTTCATCCGGGAATGTCCCTCCATGGCGGACTACCTCCATCAGGAGATCGTCCGGACTCTAGCCAACAATGACGCGACCCTGCTGGGCCCGGCGTACCCGGGTCCGCTTGCTTAGGCTCTGCCTCACCCTGGTTTTACTGGCCGCTGCGGGCGCGGGCCGGGCGGCGGAGTCGCTGGAAGCCCTCGCACGCGCCCACAGGACCAGACCCACCGCCGCCAACCGCGCCGCCCTGCTCCGCTTCGCCGCCGCTCACCCGAAGGACTCCGCCGGAGCGCTGGCGCACCTGGTGGCGGGCGTGGTACGGCTGGAGAGGAACGATCCCGCGCAAGCGTTGAAGGACTTCGCCGGATTGGGGCGGCGCCTGCCCACCCTCGCCGATCACCTGGCATTTCCGCTGGCGACGGCGTTGCTCGACACCGGCCAATGGGAGGCGGCGCGGCGCGCCCTCGACCCGGTATGGAAAGCCGAGCCCGTCTCTCCGTTGCGCGGACGCGCGGCCCTGCTGGCCGCGCGCATCGACCTGAAGCGCGACGCCCCGCAACAGGCCGTCGTGGTCCTCCAGCGGGAAGAGGAAACCGTGCCGCAACCGGCCGGAACCCTGCTGCTGGCGCGGGCCCTGGAGGCCAAAGGCGACGCGGCCGCGGCCGCCGCCGCCTTCCAGCGGATCTACTTCGAATACCCGGCGGCGGCTGCTGCGGACGAGGCCGAAAGCGCGCTCACTCGGCTGCGCGCCACCCTTGGCGCCGCCTACCCGCGCGAGACGCCGGAGCTTCCCTTCACCCGCATCCGCAAGCTGCGCGACGCCCGGGACTACACCCGCGCGCGGCGCGAGACGGCGGCGCTGGCGGCGCGCCTGGAAGGCGCCCCCGGCGACCGCGCGCGTCTCTGGCTGGGCGTGATCGACTACGAGCGGCGCGAGACTGCCGCCGCCTACCGCTACCTGCGCTCGCTCGAACTCTCCGATG
>CAYOTD010000081.1:0-11963 GCA_964406685.1 uncultured Solibacteraceae bacterium
GACCTTCTTCCACTCCACCAGCTCGCGCTCGGCGTCGGCGGCACGGCGCTCGCTTTCCGACGATTCCGCGGCGATGGAGCGCAGCTCGGTTGGCGCGTAGGGCGCGGGGCGGGCGTCGAGCCAGGCGCCCAGCACACGGTGCACGATCAGGTCCGGGTAGCGCCGGATGGGCGAAGTGAAATGGGTGTAGCGGGGAGCCGCCAGGGCGAAGTGGCCGCGGTTCTCGGCGCTGTAGCGCGCCTGTTTGAGCGACCGCAGCATCAGGTAGCTCAGAATGCGTTCCTCGGGAGTGCCCTCGATCTTCGCCACCAGCTTCTGGTAGAAGCGGGAGGAGATCTCCATCCGCTCGTCGGCCCGCACCAGGTCCCGGCGGACTTTGCGTCCGTCACGCTTGCGGTCGACGACGGGGAACCGCTTCACGGGAAACGCCCCCGCGACGAGAGAGTGGCCGAAGTGCTTGGCCAGTTCCTCGAACTCGAGCACGCGCGCCGGGTCGGGCGGCTCGTGAATGCGGTAGAGCGAATCCCAGGCGGCTTCTTCCAGGTGGCCGGCCACGGCCTCGTTGGCCGCCAGCATGAACTCCTCGATGATGCGGTGGGCGATGTTGCGGGGGCTGCGCGCGATGCCCGTCATCTCGCCCCACTCGTCGAACTCGATCAGCGGCTCGGGCAGGTCGAAATCGAGCGAGCCGCGCCGGACGCGCTTGCGGTTCAGGATCAGCGCCAGCTCACGCATCCCTTCGAACCGGCCGCGCGCCGATGGATCGCCTTCCAGCAGGGCGTGCACGCGCGTGTAGGTCATCCGTTCGGCGCTGCGGATGACGCCGCGCGCGAACTCCTGCCGCACGATGTCGCCCTGGTGGTCGATCTCCAGCAGGACAGACATCACCAGGCGGTCCACGCCGGGGTTGAGCGAGCAGATGCCGTTGGAAAGCTCCGCGGGCAGCATCGGCACGGCGCGGTCGGGGAAGTAGACGCTGGTTCCGCGCAGGCGCGCCTCGGCGTCGATGGGAGCGCCGGGGCGCACGTAGTGGCTGACATCGGCGATATGAACCTGGAGCGCGAAATGACCGTTGGGGAGGCGCTCCGCCCAGACGGCATCGTCGAAATCGCGCGCCGTCTCGCCGTCGATGGTGACGATGTCCAGGCTGCGGAAGTCGCGCCGGCGCGCGAGTTCCGCGGGGGCGATCTCCTCCCGGATCGACTGTGCCTGGTCCAGCACCTCGGGCGGAAAGCGGTGGGGGATGTGATGCTTGCGGATGACGATCTCGACGTCGACGCCGAAGTCGTCGGGCCGGCCCAGAACCTCGATCACGCGCCCGGCCGCGCCCTCGCCCTTCTCCGGGTATTCCAGGACCTCGACCTCGACTACCGTGCCCTCCTCCGCCCCCTTGTCCAGCCCCTCGGGGACCTCGATCCAGTGCCGGATGCGTTCGTCGTGGGGGATCACGAAGCGCGATTGGCCGCGGATGTGGAACTCGCCCACGACGGTGGGGTGGGCGCGCTCGATTACGCGCACGATCTCCCCTTCGGCCCGGCCGTCTTCGCTGATGCGCACCAGCCGGGCCAGCACGCGGTCGCCGTGCATGGCCCGTTCGGCCTGCGGCGGCGGGAGGAAGACGTCGCCGGAGAGCCACTCCGGGGGCGAGTCGGGGATCAGGAAACCGTATCCCTCGCGGTGCACGTTGAGCCGCCCCACGGCGAACTCCCGGCTGACGCGCGCCAACTCGAACTGCCCGGCCCGAGTCTCGATCAGCTCGCCGCGCGCGGCCAGGCGGGTGAGGGCTTCCTTGAGGCCCAGGCGCGCGCCCAGCACGCGGGCCAAGTGCCGGTATGTGGCGCGGCCGTGCGGCAGCCGCGCGATGCGCGCCAGCAATTCGGCGTCGGCGATGGGTTCGGAGTCCTGCGTGGCGATGTAAGTAGTATCCTAAGAAATCGCCATGGAACTCAAAGCGATTCGTCTGGAAGTCCCCGAGGACGCCAACCTCATCTTCGGACAGACGCACTTCATCAAGTCGGTGGAGGACATCTACGAAGCCATCGTCAACGCCTCGCCGCAGATCAAGTTCGGCGTGGCCTTCAACGAGGCCTCTGGACCGTGCCTGGTGCGGGTGGACGGAAACGACGAGGCGCTGAAGGCCTGTGCGGCGCGCAACGCGATGGCGGTCGCCGCCGGCCACACCTTCGTGGTTGTCCTGCGGGATGGCTTCCCCATCAATGTCCTGAACCGCATCCAGCAGACGCCGGAGGTGTGCTCCGTCTTCTGCGCCACGGCGAACCCGGTGGAGGCGATCGTGGCCGAAACCGAGCAGGGACGGGGCGTGCTGGGCGTGGTGGACGGCTTCCCGCCCAAAGGCGTCGAGACCGAAGCCGACGAGAAGAAGCGCAAGGAGTTTCTGCGCATGATCGGGTACAAACGATGAAGATCGAATCCGTGGAAGTTTTGGAAGAGGTACTGTCGCGCCCCACTGAGGCCGACGTGGAAGCCATGCGCGCCCTCGACGGCGACCTGCTGATCCTGGGCGTGGGCGGAAAGATGGGGCCGAGTCTCGCCCGCCGCGCGCGCCGCGCCATCGACCAGGCGGGAGTGAAGAAGCGCGTGATCGGCGTGTCGCGCTTCTCCTCCGGCGGTCTGCGCGCGGAGCTGGAATCCGCCGGGGTCGAGGCGATGGCCGCCGACCTGATGGTGGACGCCGAGCTGGCCGCCCTTCCCGACATCCCCAACGTCGTCTTCATGGCTGCGCGCAAGTTCGGCACCACCGGCGCCGAGCACCTCACCTGGGCTATGAACACCTACCTACCGGGGCGCGTGGCCGAGCGCTTCCATCGCTCGCGCATCGTCTCGTTTTCCAGCGGCAACGTCTATCCACTCACTCCCGTCCTCGAGGGCGGCGCCACCGAGCGCACGCCCACGGCGCCCATCGGCGAGTACGCGCAAAGCGTGCTCGGCCGCGAGCGTATGTTCGAGCACTTCTCCGCCAAGTACGGGACGTTGGGCGTCATGCTGCGACTGAACTACGCCATTGACCTGCGCTATGGCGTGCTGCTCGACATCGGAACGCGGGTGGCCGAGCGGCGCCCCATCCATCTGGCGATGGGCTCGGTGAACGTCATCTGGCAGGGCGACGCCAACTCCGTCGTGTTGCGCTCCTTCGCCGTGGCCACCGCGCCGCCGCGCATTCTGAACCTGACCGGCCCGGAGCTGCTTTCCGTCCGCTGGGTCGCCGGGGAGTTCGCCCGTCACCTGGGTGTGGAGCCGGTCTTTGAAGGCGTCGAATCGCCCACCGCGCTGCTCAACAACGCCGCCGAGTGCATGAAGCTGTTCGGCTACCCCACGGTGAGCATCTCGCAGCTAATCGAATGGACCGCCGGGTGGATCCGCCTGGGCGGTTCCACGCTCAACAAACCGACCCATTTCGACGTGCGCGACGGCAAGTTCTAACGGGTCACCATACAGACCATTCCCTATCGGATATGGTACACTTGGGCCATGTCCGATTCGAAGACCGACCGTCCCCTGGGATTCAACACCCGCGCGCTTCACGCCGGCTATGCGCCCGATCCGACTACGGGGGCCCGGGCCGTGCCGATCTACCAAAGCACTTCGTTCGTGTTCGAAAACTCCGACCACGCCGCGGCGCTGTTCGCGTTGCAGAAGTTCGGCAATATCTATACGCGCATCATGAATCCCACCACGGCGGTGCTGGAGGAGCGGGTGGCGTCGCTGGAGAACGGCGCGGCGGCCCTGGCCACCGCTTCCGGCCAGGGCGCTCAGTTCCTCGCTGTCACCAGCCTGGTGGAGGCCGGCGACCAGATGGTGAGCTCGAGCACGCTCTATGGCGGGACCTACACGCAGTTCGACGTCACCTTTCGCAAGCTGGGCATCAAGGTGACCTTCGTCGATCCGGACAACCCGGAGAACTACCGCAAGGCGATCACGCCGAAGACGAAGTGCCTCTACGGGGAAACCATCTCGAATCCACGCGGCAACGTGCTGGACATCGAGGCGGTAGCGGCGATTGCCCACGAGCACAATCTGCCGCTGGTGATCGATAACACCTTTGCGACACCGTACCTGTGCCGGCCGATCGACCACGGCGCCGATATCGTGCTGCACTCGCTCACCAAGTTCATGGGGGGGCACGGGAACTCGATCGGCGGCATCATCGTGGACAGCGGCAGGTTCCCCTGGGACAAGGGCGATTTCCCGCAATTGACCGAGCCGTCACGCGCTTATCACGGCATGAAGTTCTTCGAGACCTTCGGCCCCATCGCCTTCCTTATCAAGGCGCGCGTGGAAGGCCTGCGCGACATCGGCCCCTGCATCAGCCCGTTCAATGCGTTCCTGCTGCTGCAAGGCATCGAGACCCTGGGCCCCCGCATGGACCGTCACGTGGCCAACGCCCTGAAGGCTGCGCAGTTTCTCGAATCCCACAAGCAGGTGAGCTGGGTGCGCTATCCTTCGCTGCCGTCGAACCAGTACTACCGGCTCGCGCAGAAATACCTGCCCGCCGGCGCCGGGGCCGTCTTCAGTTTCGGCATCAAGGGCGGCTACGAGGCCGGGCGCAAGTTCATCGATTCGGTCAAGCTCTTCTCGCACCTGGCCAACATCGGCGACGCGCGCAGTCTGGTGATCCACCCGGCCTCGACCACGCACCAGCAGTTGAGCGCGGCTGAACAGGTCGCCGCCGGCGTCTCGCCCGACATGGTCCGTCTGTCGATCGGCCTGGAAGATGCCGATGACATTCTCTGGGATCTAGACCAGGCGCTAGCAGCGGCCGGGCGGTAGCCGCGGCTACACGTCGAGGTTGCGGACGTCGAGGGCGTTCTCTTCGATGAACTTCCGGCGGCTTTCGACGTCCTCGCCCATCAGGGTCGAGAAGATCTCGTCGCTTTCCACCAGGTCGCGCAAGTCCACCTTGAGCAGGGTGCGCTTGTCCGGGTTCATGGTGGTTTCCCAGAGCTGCTCGGCGTTCATTTCGCCCAGTCCCTTGTAGCGCTGCACGTTGACGTCGCGCGTGCCTTCGCTCTTCACGTAGCCAAGCAGGTCGCGCCAACTTGCCAGGTTCTCCCGCGTTCCGTTCTTGGCAGCCACAAACGGCGGCTGGTTCAACCGCTCCAGCGCGCGCAGGCGGCGGTACTCGGGCAGGGTGGCCAGTTCGATATCGATGTGCCGCTCGGCGTTGGTGTGATCGCGGAAGGCGACGCGCCAGGCCGAATGCTCTTCGTCCCGTTGCATCTCCACCGTCAGCTTCTCGGCTTTCATCGCGCCGAATACCGCCTCCAGGTTCACCGGGTCCAGGAAGTCGTTCTTCCCGTCGAGATGATACTGCGGATTGGAGACGATCTCCACCACGCGCGGGTCGCGCAGGCGGCGCTCCACTTTGCGGAAGATCTGCTGGTATTCGTCGAGCAGCGTCAGGAACGAACGCAGCTCGGCCCCCTCCAGGCGGGTTCCCCCGGCAAGCACCACCGCCAGATTGTCGGTGGCCCGCCGCAGGATCTCACGGGTGAACTCGCGGTCGTCCTTGATGTACTTCTCGGACTTGCCTTTCTTGATGCGATACAGCGGCGGCTGGGCCACAAAGACGTGACCGCGGTTGATCAGGTCCTGCATGTGCCGGAAGAAGAAGGTCAGCAGCAGGGTGCGGATGTGCGAGCCGTCGACGTCGGCGTCGGTCATGATGATGACCTTGTGGTAGCGCAGCCGCGTCACGTCGAAGTCGTCCTTGCCGATGCCGGTGCCGATTGCCGTGATCAGGGTACGGATCTCTTCGTGCGCCAGCATCTTGTCGTAGCGGGCCTTCTCCACGTTCAGGATCTTGCCCCGCAGCGGCAAGATGGCCTGGAAGCGCCGGTCGCGCCCGCTCTTGGCGGTGCCTCCGGCCGATTCGCCCTCGACCAGGAACAGCTCGCAGCGGCTGGGGTCCTTCTCCTGGCAGTCGGCCAGCTTGCCGGGCAGCCCGCCGGAATCCAGGGCGCCCTTGCGCCGCGTCAGGTCGCGCGCCTTGCGAGCCGCCTCGCGGGCCCGCGAGGCTTCAATCGCCTTAGAGACGATCTTGCGCATCACCGCTGGGTTCTTGTCGAAGTACTCGCCCAGCTTGTCGTTGACCATCTGAACCACATAGCCGCCGATGTCGCTGTTCAGCTTCCCCTTCGTCTGGCCTTCAAACTGCGGCTGCGGCAGCTTCACGCTGACCACCGCGGTTAACCCCTCACGCACGTCGTCCCCCGAGAGGTTCTCCTTCTGGTCCTTGAACAGGCCCGCCTGCTGGCCGTAGGCGTTGATGGTGCGCGTCAGAGCGCTGCGGAACCCCGACAGGTGCGTGCCACCATCGACGGTGTTGATGTTGTTGGCAAAGCTGAAGATGTTCTCCGCGTAGCCGTCGTTGTACTGGAGAGCGATCTCCATGGTGATGACGCCGCCGTTGGGCAGTTCACGCTCTCCCTCGAAGCCGATGGGGCGCTCGTGCAGAACGCTCTTGCCGCGATTGAGGTGCTTGATGAATTCGACGATCCCGCCCGAGTAGTGGAACTCGTGGGTCTTGACCGGGTCGACGCGCTCATCGGTCAGTACGATGCGAAGACCGCGGTTGAGGAAGGCAAGCTCACGCAACCGCTGGGCGAGCGTGTCGTAGCTGAACTCGGTGGCATCCATGATCGTACCATCGGGTCTGAAGGTGATCTTCGTGCCGGTCTTGCGGCCCGCCCGGCCCGTCTTGGCCAGCGGCGCCACCGGGATGCCCTTCCGGTACTCCTGTTCCCAGGTGAAACCCTCCCGCCAGATCTCCAGATGAAGCTCTTCGGAAAGCGCGTTGACGCAGCTTACACCCACACCGTGCAAGCCGCCCGAGACCTTGTACGACGACGAGTCGAACTTCCCTCCCGCGTGCAACTTGGTCATGACGACTTCGGCGGCGGAAACGCCCTCTTCGTGCATCTCCACCGGGATGCCGCGCCCGTTGTCGACGATGGTCACCGAGTTGTCGATGTGGATGGTGACCGTAATCTCGTTGCAGAAGCCGGCCAGGGCTTCGTCCACCGAGTTGTCGACCACTTCATAGACCAGGTGATGCAGGCCCATTTCGCCGGTCGAGCCGATGTACATCGCGGGGCGCAGGCGCACCGCTTCCAGCCCTTCCAGCACCTTGATGCTACTGGCTCCATACTCCTCGCGGTCCAGTTCAACTTCCTTGCTTCCCATAGACTCCTGTGATGTGTCAGATGCGCATCGGCATCACGACATAGCGGTAGGTATAGCCGGCGTCGGGACCGGGTCTCAATTCGCCGGCGCTGTGAGCGTCCTTGAAGTAGAACAGGACCTCCTCCTCCGGACCCGCTCTCAGAAAATCCAACAGATACTGGGCGTTGAAGCCAATCTCTACTTCGGCTCCGTCGTAGGTCACCGGCAAGCTGTCTTCGCTCTCACCAGTCTCCGACAGCGAGGAATAGACACGGGCTTCGCCCGGGGCCACCTGCAAGCGGATCGCGCGGGAGCGTTCGTCCGAGAACTGAGAGACGCGTTCGATGGAGGCCTTCATCTCCTCGCGCTTGAGAGCAACGTGATTGGGCTGCTCTTTCGGCAGCACTCGCTCGAAGTCGGGAAAGTTCCCTGTCAGCTTCCGGCTGATCAGCAACCGGTCGCCAAGCTGGAAAAACAGATGGTTATCATCACCCGCAAACTTCAGCAGTGTCGCCGGGTCGCTGTCCTGCGCCAGTTTGAGAATCTCTCCCATCGCTTTCTTTGGAAGGAGAGCACGATAGGAATCGGTGATCCCAGTAACCGGCTCTTTCTTCTCCATCATCGCCAGACGGTGGCCATCCGTAGCTACCATCGTCACCGAATTCGCCTTCAGCACCATCAGCGCGCCGTTCAGGGTAAAACGCGATTCTTCCGCCGAGATGGCAAAGATCGTACGGCCAATCATCGAGGCCAGCAAGCCGATAGGCAACTCGGCGAGCACATCCGGCATTCCCGGAAGCTCCGGAAAACTCTCACGAGACATACCGGCAATCCGGGTCTTTGACCGCCCGCAGGTCAGATTCGCCCACTGGTTCTCCTGGAACTTCACCGTCAACGCGGCATCAGGCAGCAGACGAACGTAGTCAAGCAGACGCTTGGCTGGGATCGTGCCAGACCCCTCTTTCACCACCTGAGCCGGGCAGGAACACCGGATACCCAACTCCAGGTCCGTTGTAGTCAACACCAGACGCTCTTCCTTGGCCTCCAGAAGGACGTTGGACAGAATGGGAATGGTGGTTCGTTTCTCAACCACTCCCTGGGACAGACTCAGCTCTCGAACCAGATCGGACTTGCTGACTGTGAACTCCATGCGGCTGGCTCCAACGATTCCGTTCCTCTAGTTCCTCTTGAATCTAAAGACCCGATTCATAGGGGCTGTGGATATGTTGATATCTCTCTAAATTCTAGCAATTTCGTACCCTTACGTCTACTGACGGCTGTGGAAAGGCGTGTGATCCGTCTTGCGTGCCGGGGGTTTGGATATGGAGGGTCACACTCTGGCACAGGCGGAAGGGGTGTGTGTCTGTGGAAAACCATGTAAGTTCAGCCGATTGAGTCAAGTAGGCTGTGGATGCTTCTGTTCAAATCAGGGTCTTTCTGGCGGTCGCGTTCAATCTTCTGGATGGAGTGAAGCACGGTGGTGTGATGTTTGCCTCCAAAGGCGCGGCCAATCTCGGGTAGCGAGGCCCGGGTGATCTCTTTGATGAGATACATGGCGATCTGGCGGGGAAAAGCGATGTGGTGGGCGTTTGTCCTCTGTTTCAATTGTGCGGGCTGAAGCTGGTAGCGTTCAGCCACTGCCCGGATGATGGACTCCAGGCTGACCTTCCGCTCTTGGTTATGAGTCAGGTACTTCAGCGTCTGGCGGGCCATGGCGAGGTCGATCGGCGTATTGGTCACGGAGGAATACGCGATCAGCTTGACAAGAGCCCCTTCCAGCTCCCGTACGTTCGACTTCGTCTTGGTGGCGATGAAGATTCTTACATCTTCAGGGAGTTCCACGCCTTCTGCCTCGGCTTTCTTGTCGAGGATCGCCATCTTGGTCTCGAGGTCGGGCGGCTGAATGTCCACAATCAGCCCCCACTCAAACCGCGACCGCAGCCTTTCCACCAGTCCCGGTATGTTCTTTGGCGGAGAGTCGCTGGAGATGACAATTTGCTTCTGGTGGTCGTAGAGCTCGTTGAAGGTGTGAAAGAACTCTTCCTGTGTGCGCTCTTTTCCCGCCAGGATCTGGATGTCGTCGATCAGAAGGACATCCGCTGCCCGATAGTGCTGGTGAAAAGCCGACATCCGGTCTGTCTTGATGCAGGCGATCATCTCGTTCATGAAGCGCTCGCTGGAGGTGTAGACGATACGCATCGCGCCGAAGTTGTTCAGCAGCGCGCGGCCGATGCTGTGCATCAGGTGCGTCTTTCCCATTCCAACCCCACCGTAGAGAAACAGAGGGTTGTAGCTGCGCGACGGCATGGTGGCCACGGCTTTGGCGGCGGCATGGGCAAACTGATTGCAGGAGCCCACGACGTAGGTGTCAAAGGTGAACTTCGGATTCAGGCGGCTGTCAGGTGAGGCGAACAACCCATCCGGAACGCTGGGACCGGCGGTATCCGAAGGCCGGTCAGCCAGCTCAAACTGAACCTGACGGACCGGCAGCCGCAATTCCTGAAGGGTGCGGTGTGTCAGGTCGGAGTACTCGCTTTCCATCCACTCCTTGGTTGCCGCGTTGGGCGCGGTGACAAACAGCGTCTCTCCCTCCAGCTTGTGAAAAACGGTTCGGGCGATCCAGTTCTGATAACTCTCCGCGCTAACCCGTCCCGCGATCTGCTCTTTAACCTGCTCCCACACGTCCATCGATTTCTGGTCCCCGCGATCAATCCAGAGAATTCCCACACCTTTTCCACAGCCTGTGGAAAATCTGCAAGTGCCCTATTCGATTCTGTGCGGAATCGACGCCCCAACGACACCTCTACGGGTATCTTGTCTCCGAGTTGACATGCCTGCGGAAACTCAGTCTATCACAAATCGCAACTGGCAAGTGCGGACCGCATTGTTTTTTTAAGCCATTGTAAATAAAGACGTAACTATAGTAATAGTTTTTACAATAGAAGATCAGCTAATACTTCAGTAGTACGTGAAGCTTGCCCTTCCCATTGACCAAGAGCAGTTTTCAACACAATCGAAACAAAACTCCGGAGGATTGTACAGATCCCCCTGGTTGGCCTCGGGCGCCTCGCAATGATAGAGTATTCGGCGAGGAAAAACGGCGGCGTGAGTCGAGACGAGATCCTGGCGGGGCTCCGTGAAAGGATAGTGGCGTTCGCGGCATCTCGTATATCGAGGGACGTAGCCGAGGACCTGGCCCAAGAGGTGCTGGTGGTGTTGGAGGAGAAGTACAGCGGCGTGGAGCGGGTGGAAGACCTGCTGCCCCTCTCGCTTCAGATCCTGCGCTTCAAGCTGGCCGGTTTCCGGCGAAAGGTGGCGCGCCGGGGCGAGAGCGGTTCGGTTGCCGTGGAAGAATCGCAGCTTGCAGATCCTGGGGAGGATCCCGAAAGCGCGGCGGCGCGCGGCGAAATGCTGGCGCGGTTGCGGACGGCGCTGAAGCGCATGGAGCCGCGTTGCCGGGACCTGTTCCGCCTGAAACTGGAGGGCCGGAACTTCCTTGAGATCCAGGCGATCCTCGGGGCCCGGTCGGTGAACACAGTCTATACTTGGGACGCGCGGTGCCGGGGGCGCCTGCTGGATTTGATGGGCGGGCGATGGGAGAGGAGGCTGTCATGAAGCCGGAAGACGTCCACCGGCTGCTGGGCGGCTATGCGGCCGGAACTCTCACGCCGGAGGAGCGCGAAGCTCTGTGCCGGGCGGCGCTGGCCGACCAGGCGCTGTTCGACGCCATGGCGGACGAGGAGGCTCTGCGCGAGCTGCTGGCCGATCCGGCCGCGCGGGCGCAACTGCTTCGCGATCTGCGCCAGGAGCGCGGCACGATCGGACAGCGCATCCAGACGTGGTTGTGGCGACCGGCCACGCTCGCCCTGGCGGGGAGCGCCGCGGCGCTGGTTCTGGTGGTCGGCGTGGTTCGTTACGCCCGCCAGGAGCCCGCCGCCCCGAAGCTGGTCGCGCAACTACCGCAACCGACAGCCCAGGCGCCGCCGCCCGCCCCGCGCGTTGCCCAAGAAGCTCCTGCTCGAATGGCCCCAGGGAAGCCGAGACGGGCGCCGGCCGCCCTGCCGACGGCCCCCGCGCCCGACAAAGGGCAAGCCGAGGCCGAAACCGCAGCTCCCGTGACGCTGGAGTCCGAGAAAAAGGTGGCTGCGCCCGCGCTTCAGAAGGTGGAAGCCGCGCTTGCCAGTTCGGCCCAGGCGCCTTCGCGGCTCTGCGTCGTTCTCAAGCAGAGCGCCGACGGGGTGTGGCGCGAGCCGCCGCCGGGAACGCCCTTCCAAGCCGGGGAGGAAGTCCGCCTGCGGGTCCAGCCGGTCGAGGATGGTCTTGTCAGGGTGAGCGTGCGGGACGGCTCCACGACGACACTTCTGACTCCACCCGCCGGCGTGGCGGTGAAAGCCGGGCAACCCGTTATGATCCCCGTCACGGGTGCGCTGGAGCTGACGGGGGTGTCGGGCGAGAAGAACGTGCGGGTGTCGTTCCATCCCGTACTCCGGGCTCCGGCGGCGGGCGCAATCGACATGGTCCGCAGCCGGGCGGTCGAAAGCAGGGAAGCCGCCGACCGGCGGGACGCCGCCGCCGGACCGGGTCGGGTGGTCGAGCTGCGCCTGGTCTACCGTTCGCAATAATCCCGAAAGGATCGCGCCGCCGGTGGCATTACCGGTTCAGGAGGATGAACCGATGATGCAAAACACGAACCGGCGGATAGCGGCGGCCTCGCTGCTCCTGCTCGGAGGACTTGGCGTGAACTGCGTGCGGCCGGCCGCGGCTTCCGGACCGAAGGCCAC
>CAYOTD010000082.1:0-11805 GCA_964406685.1 uncultured Solibacteraceae bacterium
CATGTCGGTGGAGACCACCGGGTCCTCGGTGTAGGCCAGGATGCCCTTCAGCGGCCCTTCGGCGGCGGCTTTCAAAGCGGCGTTCACATCGGCGGCGCTAGCGGGCTTCTGAAGCACGGCCACCAGGTCGACCACGGAGACGTTCGGCGTCGGCACGCGCATGGCGTAGCCGTCAAGTTTGCCCTTCAACTCCGGCATCACCAGGCCGATGGCCTTGGCGGCCCCGGTGGTGGTCGGAATCATGTTCAGGGCGGCGGCGCGGGCGCGGCGGAGGTCCTTGTGCGGGAAGTCGAGGACGTTCTGGTCGTTGGTGTAGCTGTGAATCGTCGTCATCGAGCCCTTCTCGATGCCGAACTTCTCGTGCACGACCTTCACGAACGGCGCCAGGCAGTTGGTGGTGCAGGAGGCGTTGGAGATCACGTGGTGCTTGGCGGGATCATAGACGTTCTCGTTGACGCCCATGACGATGGTGGCGTCTTCGTTCTTCGCCGGCGCGGAGATGATGACCTTCTTCACCGGACCGCGCAGGTGGGCCTTGGCGAGGTTGGCGTCGGTGAACTTGCCGGTGGACTCGACCACAATCGAGGCGCCCACGCTGGCCCAATCGATCGCCGCCGGGTCCTTGGTGGCGAAGATCTTGATCGCCTTTCCGTTGAGCAGGATCGCGTCGGCCTCGGCCTTCACGTCCGCCGCGATGGGGCCGAGCACAGAGTCGTACTTCAACAGGTGCGCCAGCGTCTTGGTGTCGGTAAGGTCGTTGGCCGCCACGAATTCGATGTTGGGGTTGTTCAAACCCGCGCGAACCACGTTGCGCCCGATGCGTCCGAAGCCGTTGATGCCTACTTTGATTGCCATTCCGGATATTCTCCTTCTGTTGTACAGGGTTCCAAGCTCATCATAGCAAAGGCGAACCGCCGCGCGCCCGCATCAGCGCGGGGGCAGCGGTTCGGCGATGGATCCGCCCAGGCCCGCGTAGGTCTCCCGGACCTTGCTGACCTTGCTGCCGGCGAAGGTGACAAAGGTGATTTTGCCCGGCGGCTGGCCGTAGATCCAGTCTTCGGTCTCCACCCCGTCCACCGTCTCGCGTACCTTGTTGCGCGGCCGGCCCAGGGCGAGGAGCACCTGTTCCCGGTCCATCCCCTCGGCGGCCCGCTTCTCCTTGATGGCCGTCTGGATCTCGGGCGGGAGGGTGTCCATGTAGTTTTCGGTCGCGCTGCGCTTCTCGAAATCCAGCACCGGCGCCAGCATCTTCTTGAAATCCGCCGCCGCCGCCGCGGGCACGCCCTTGGGAAACAGCAGCACGATGCTGGTGCCGCCCGGAGCCGTCGTGGTGTTGCCGCCCAGCGGCCGGGAGGACGTGCCGGCGCTGACCTGGATGCGCTCGTACCACTTGCGCCCGCCACGGAAGCCGCCATTGATCTCGAGCACGAGCTTGTCGTCCTGGATCGAGACTTTGCTGACCTGAACCGAGTCGCCGGCCCGCGCGGCCGGGCCGTATTCCTGGCCGGCGGCGTCCCAGGCGCTTTTCTCGCGCGTTCCGTCGGGATGAACGGGCAGGGCCTTCTTCGAGCGCGGCAGCGGGATCTTGGCGGTGGCGTATTCGGCGGTGAGGCCGCGCATGATCTCCACGCGCTCCTCGAAGGTGAGCTTTTTCTGCGCGGCCGCGGGCAGGGAAGCGGCAATCGCCGCGACCATTCCCAGACATCGGCCGGAACGCACTTACTCGTCCTCCTCCAGGCCGCGCAACAGGAACGCGGGCTGCCGGCGTATGGGCGCCCGCCACAGGTAGCACAACAGCGCGCCCAGGATGATCGTGGTCAGCAGGCTGGCTTCGATCCCATAATCGCCGCCGCTCCACAACGGGCCCGCGTACCAGTGCATCTTGTAGCCTGTCACCCCCATTCTAAACCCGCTGAGATTGACACCGGCCAGGGGCAGGACGAGGTTCCAGCCGTAGTGCAATCCGATGGGCAGCCACAGGTCGCCGCTGCGATAGAAGGCCCACCCGAACAGGACGCCCCACAGCGCGGTATTGCACAACCCCATCCAGGAGGAGTTCTGGTTGTCCGCGTGGGCGATGCCGAACAGAACGCCCACCGGCAGGATGGTGGCGAAAGCGCCCATCTTCCCCATCAGCACCTGGAAGCCGTAACCGCGGAACAGCATCTCCTCACCGACGGCTCCGAACAGCAGCACCAGGGAAAGGTAGGCGAACGACCCCCAGTTCCCCGGGTTTTCGGCGTCCGGGCGGAACTCGGCCGCGCGCGTGGCCAAGGGCACCAGAATGACGATCACCGCTGCGCTGGCGCCGCCGCCGAAGCCCAGCGCCAGGTGGCGGAACGAGTGCCCGCTCCAGCCCAGGCCGATGTCGGCCAGTCGGCCGCGCTCATAGATGCGCAGGGCGATGGCGTTGGCTACCGCCGCGGCGGCAAACGTGCTCAGCGCGGAGGTGGCGAACAACCCTGCGACGGGCAGCATGACCTGGGCGAACAGAACCAGGCCGACGATCTCGAGAAACGCGAAGACGCCGACCCGCAGAATGATGCCGCTCCAGGCCGTGGGCCGGGTCTCTTCCATGTAGGAATGTTACTTCGCTTTCGGCCGCGGCCGCTCGCCGCCTCGCCGCCCCGGCCGTCTATCTCACCGGGAACCGCGCGAACAACCTCCGGAGGGACGCGTTCATCGCGCTCTCGTAAGCGGACACATCGGCTCGTTCCAGCACCCGGATCTTGGTGTCCGACGCGGAGACCTCGAGCTTGCGGATCAGCCCGTCGTCGCCTACATCGATTCTCGCCGGCACGAAACGGAACACCCCGAGAGCATCCTTCTCCCGGCCGGCGGCATGGAGGAACGAGGCCGTGCACCACATCTCCTTCGCCTTGCTCCAGACGGACCCGCGCCAGGACCGCGAGTCCCGCGAGAGGGCCGCGATGGGGTCCATGTGTGCCGGGTCGATCTTCTGAAGTGCATACAGAAAGAAGCTCTGAAGCGACGGCGGCGCGCCCTCAAAGGCCGAGCCATAGCTGGACAGCATCCAGAAGCTGGCGTGGGGGCTGTCCTTCGGGAAACAGGGGGCGAGGTAGAGCGGAAGCCCGGAGCGAAGCAGGCCCACATAGGCGTGCGGGTCCAGCTTGACGTTCCACTCCTGGCCTCCCGGGGCTGCGTTGCCGATATTGGCGTAGATGGCCTTGACGCGGGCGCGGAACAGCGCCGGCTCGCGGTTGAAAGCGGCCACGATGTCGCGCGCGCTGCCCACATGGATGATGGTCACCGGCTCCCGGCTTTCCCGCAGGGTCTCCAGCAGTAGCTCAACGGCGCCCTGGAAGGCAGCGGGCTGGCTCCGGCCGGTGTCGGAGGGCGATGTGAGTTTTTCGGAAAGGCCGATGGCCGACACGATCTTCCGGCCGTTCAGCTTGCTCATCTGGTCCAGCGGCACCCGCCCGCTGCCTTTCGACTGGCGCTCGCCCTGGTCCAGCAGCACCGCGCGGACGTCGAACTCGGGCAGGGCGAACACAGTCGCCAGGTCGAGATGATCGTCGGGATCGTCGTGGGGGTGGAACAGGTCGGTGGAGTAGATCAGCGGCACGCGCGCCGGCTGCCCACGCCCAATCGCCGGACAGGCTAGGGCGCAGGCCACGGCCAGCAACCGCCACGTCCGATCCGTGTGAAACTTGTTACGGGAGGGAGCCGTCTTGAATGCTGTCATGAGACCAGTGCTGCTCGTTGCGCTGCTGTCGGCCGGGACGCTCGCGGCCCAGAGCCATTATACGCGACACAATTTCAGCGTCGGATTCGGGGCCGGCCAGCCGCGGGGCGACCTGCGCGGGTACTTCTCCGACAGCTTCGGGCTGGATGTCGGCTACGGCTACCGCTTCCACCCCAACTTTCAATTGGACACGGGGCTGGAAACGCTGTTCGGCGCGGCCGGAGTGCGCGATTACTACGAATCCGAGTTCGGCGATTTGCGGATCAAGGACTACCAGTTCCTGGTTCCGATGGGCGGCCGCGCGATCCTTCCGCTGGCCTCCGGACGGCTGCTGATCTCGGGCGGCGGGGGCGCGGCCTACATGCGCTACCAGGAGCGCATCCGCCAGCCCTACGAGTACTACCGGATCGAGTGCCCGGTTTGCCGGTCGCGCAGTGGCTGGGGCTCCTACGGCTTGGTGGGCGTCAGCGTGGCGCTGGACCGGTACCAGCATTTCCGTGTGGGAGTCACGGCCAAAGTCTACCGGGGTCACACCGAGGGCGAGGCGTTCGGCCAGGTCCAGAGCATCCGCACCCGGGATCATTGGATCAATACCTTCGGCCATTTCGGTTTCTCCTTCTAGGCCGCCGGACCTGCGCCGCGGCCTTCGGTCTCCCCCACGGGTGCGCTAAACTTCCTTAAGAGCCAATTGGCAAGCGCGCCCGGGAATCGGGCGGAGGTGATCACCATGATCCGCAGAATGCTCTGTCTGATGGCGGCCGCGTGCTTCCTCGGGCTGGCACAGCAGGCTAAGGACACGGAGAAGCTGGCCCCCTACTATCCGACGCCCGAGACCATCGTCGACAAGATGCTGAAGCTGGGCGAACTGAAGGCCGGCGAGAAGATGTTCGACCTGGGAAGCGGCGACGGACGTATCGTCATCATGGCTTCGCAGAAGTACCGGGCCGTCTCCACCGGCGTCGAGTTCGACAGCGACTTGTGGAAACAGAGCACGGAGCGGATCAGGAGTCTGGGGCTGGATAAGCGCGCCCGCATCATCCATGGCGACATTCTGAAGCAGGACTACTCATCGGCGGACCTCATCACGGTTTACCTGCTTCCTTCTTCCAACGACAAAGTGCGGCCGATTCTCGAGAAGCAACTGAGAAAGGGTTCCCGGATCGTCGCGCACGATTTCGAGATGGCCGGCTGGACGCCGGTTAAAGTCGAACACGTTGAGGACGACGGCGAGGGCCGTAGTCATACTCTGTATTTGTACAGGCGCTAGCACGGCTCGGTCGCTGGGATGGGGACCGGCCCAACCGGCAGTGGAGAGCGAACCGATCATCATTCCGTTTTTCTGGCGGCGCAGTTTCGGCGCCGCGCGGCTGGCGTTGTGTGTGGGCGCGGCCCTGTACATGATCTTCGCCTCCCCCGGTCCGCTGTGGCGTCTGCTGCCGGTGGTGATTGCCTACCTCGGTTTCGCCGTGGCTGCGGCGCTGCGCTGGGGCGCGGGGCGGCCGGGGCTGGCGGCGCTGCCCCTGATCGCGGACCTTGCGTTCTTCTTCTTCCTGGTGCTCGCGGTTCCGCCTTCGGCCGCCTGGCTTCCGGTGGCCGCATTCGCCCTGGCGGTGCTGAACGCGGCGATACTGCGCACCTGGCGGGAGGTCGCCCTGGCCACCGCCTGCTCCGCGCTGTTCCTGATCGTGTTCCCGGCACAGCCGGCGCTGCTGGCCATGAGCGTCCTGGCGTCCGGCCTGGTAGCCCTGGCGCTTTGCCTTTATGTGGCCGTGCTCAAAGGCCGTCTGGACACCGCCGCGCGGCTGTCGGTGCACTACCGGGCCCAGGCCGAAAATGCGCGCGACAATGAGCGCCAGCGGATCGCCGCCGACATTCACGACGGCCCGCTACAGAGCTTCATCAGCTTCCAGATGCACCTGGAGATCCTGCGGAAGCTGTTCCAGCGCGATCCGCAGGCCGCCGAGGAGGAGTTGACGCAGCTCCAGGGCATCTGCCGCGGCCAGGTGACCGAGTTGCGCTCCTTTGTTCGCGCCATGCGCCAGGCGGAATCGGGCAGCGTGGGGCTGGCCACCTCGATCCACCGCCTGGTGGAGATCTTCGAACGGGAGAGCGGCATCCCGGCCTCCTTCTCCGGCGCCGAAATCGCCGGCCCGGAGGATCCGGAGGTGCCGCTCGAGGTCCTTCAGATCGTGCGCGAGGCGCTGTACAACGTGCAGAAGCACTCCAAGGCGTCGGGGGTCTCGGTGGCCGTCGCCAAAAGCACGGGCGGCATCGAAATCGGCATCGACGACGACGGCTGCGGGTTCCCCTTCAGCGGCTCTTTCTGCCTGCGCGAGCTCGACCTGCTCCGCCTGGGCCCGGTGAGCATCAAGCGGAGGGTGGCGGATCTCGGCGGCGACCTGACCGTGGAATCGCATCCCGGCCGCGGCTCGACGCTGAAGATCCGGGTCCCGATATGAGGCGCCCGCGGCCGTCGATTCTTGTCCTGCTCGCCCTGTCCGCCGCCGGATGCGGCCAGTACCGCGACTTCACCCTGCCCGCGCCCGCCGGCCGGGCGGAGGAGGTGACGTTCCGCTGGGAAGCGGCCCCGGAACCCGTGCTCGGCCGAGGAGCGCCGGGCGCCTGGGACGCCGTGGATACGCTCAACCCTGCCATCTCGCGCCGCGACGGAACCTACGTCAACCTCTACTCCGGCTACGACGGCCGCGCCTGGCACACCGGCCTGGCGCTGTCTGCCGACGGGGTGGCCTGGCGGCGGGAAGGCCGCGTCCTTTCCCCCGGACCGGCCGCGTGGGAAGGCGGCTACATCGCTGCTAACGGCGCGCTCCTGTTTGAGGCAAACCAGTTCCTCTACTGGTATCAGGCCGGCCGCCCGGCGCGCATCGGGCTGGCGCTCTCCGCCGACGCGCGTTCGTGGCGCAAGCTCCCGGAACCGGTCCTAACGGGAGGCCCGCGCGGAAGCTGGGATGAACTCGATGTCGCCGACCCCTACGTGATCCGCGCCGGCGGCGCCTACTATCTCTACTACCTGGGCATGGACCGCGCCCGGCGCCAGCGGTTGGGCGTGGCGGTCTCCGCCGACGGAGTGACGTGGTACAAGTGGCGCTCGAATCCCATCCTGGAGTTGGGAGCGCCGGGGGCGTTCGACGAGGGGGGGCTCGGCGAGCCCGCCGTGTGGACCTCTCACGGCTGGTACTGGATGCTCTACACCGGCCGCGACCGGCAGGAGAACCGGCGGATCGGCCTGGCGCGTTCGCGCGACGGCGTTCGCTGGAAACGCGTGTCCGAATCCGCGGTGATCGCGGGCGACCGTTCCTGGAACTCGCGCGTAGTCTGCGATCCCGAGGTGGAAGCGACCCCGCAAGGCGTGCGCGTCTGGTTCGGCGGCGGCGACCGGCCGGAGCCCGCCGAGAACCTGAACGGCCAGATCGGCCAAGGCTGGCTGACGACAAATTAGGGACAGTAACCAATTTCCTGTCTTTTAAATGGGAAGTTGGTTACTGTCCCTAATTTGCTGAAGCTGAGTTGCGATTAGAACGTCAGGCGCAGCGACGCCTGGATGACGCGCCCCGCGCGGGCCGCGGTCACCTGCCCAAAACGCGTGTTGACCTGGTTGCCCTGCGCGTCGAACCGCGCGGTGGCATCCACGCTCGAGAACTGGGTGTGATTGAAGGCGTTGTACATCTCCCAGCGGAACTGCACGTAGCGCGCTTCCGACTTGATGGGGAAGTTCTTGAACAGGGAGATGTCCCAATTGTTGATCCCCGGCAGGCGGAACACGTCCTTGGGCGCGGTGCCCATGGTGCCTTTGGCCGGGCGGGCGAATACGCCGGTGTCGAACCAGCGCAGCATGGTGCGGTCGCCGTGCGGCAACTGCGCCTTTCCGGTGACGACGATCCGGGCGCCGTCCCCTCCGCCGGTGATCTCGGCGCCGTCCACCGTGCTGAAGCCCACACCGGTGGGAGTCCCGCTGACAAAGGCGGTGAAACCGGCGACCTGCCAGTTGTCGAAGGCGGTGCGCGAGACGGCGTTGTTCCAGCGCCGGCTCAGCTTGGGAACGTCCCACATGTAGTTAATGACCATGTTATGCGTCTGGTCGTAAGTGGACTTACCGTAGTTCCAGAAACGGATCGGCGCATAAGTCGCCACGGTGGTCTGGTCGTTCGAGCTGAAGTCCATCGACTTGGACCAGGTGTAGCTCACGCCGAATTGCAGCCCCTGCGTGAAGCGCCGGTTGGCCGTGAGCTGGAGAGCGTTGTAGTTAGTCGATCCCGCGTTCTCGTAGTAGTTGATGTTGCCGTAACCCGGATAGGGGCGGTAGTAATTGTCGTTCAGCCAGGTGGAGGGGTTGGTGGGATCCGCGTTCTGCGGCAGGAAACGCGCCCCGTAAGGCACGAGGTTGAGATTGCGGATCTGCAAGGCGTGCCGCGTGACCCGGCTTACGTAGGCCGCGTCCACCACGGTGCCGGCTCCCATGTCGCGCTGGATGCCGAACGTGTAGCTGTAAAGGGTGGGCGTCTTGGACGCCTTCTCGAAGCCGTAGATCGTTCCCGGAGGCGACAGGTAGCTGCTGGCGCCCTGCATCGAGTCCATGTTTCCGTAGTACAGCGTCGGGTTGTACTGGCGGGGCGGATTGTACTTGGAGGCCACCACCGGCGGCCCGCCCACGGTGCGCGTGTTGTGGAAGGTGCCGAAGCTGGCCCGGATGGCCATCTTGCCGTTGCCGAACACGTCGTAAGCGAGCCCGATCCGCGGTTCCACCTGCACCGGTTGCTGTTCCTTGAACCCCGCCGGGTAGCTGGAGTCGGTGCCCTCCACCATGCCGTTGATCACATTTCCGGAGTTCGGCACGTAGACGCCGATCAGCGGCGTGATGGCCAGCTCTCCGGTGAGGGGATTCTGCGCCACGCGCTTGCCGCTGGCGTCGCGGGCGGGCAGGTAGAGCTTCGGGGCCTTGGAGGCGTCGTACCGCTCCAGGGCGAAGGAGGCGCTGGTGCCGTCCTTCTGGGTCCAGGGCGTGTACCAGGCGAAGCGCACTCCGATGTCGAGGGTGAGTTTCTTGTTCACCTTCCAGGTGTCCTGGGCGAACCACTGGAGGATGGTGCTCCGTCCGTTGTAACCGGGCCTCGAGGTGGACTCCACATAGGAGTAGTAATTGCCCAGCACGGCGTTGGTGTAAGCGTAATTGGCGTCCAGTGGGTTGTTCACGTCGCGCGAAAAGGAGAAGTTGCCGGCGAAAGTGCCGTCCTCGCCCTCATACTCGCGGCCGCGGTCGACGAAGATGCCGACCTTGAACGAGTGCGGCCCGCGGACCAGGCTGAGGTTGTCGCTGAAGTTGAACGTGGTGTCCGCGCCGCGCATGGGGAAGCGGCCGTCCCAACCGATGTCCGCCGCCGCCGGCACACCGCCGAACGAGGCCATGGGGATGAAATTGAGCGGGTTGTTCTGCGCGTAGAACTGCGTCAGCGTCATGCCCAGGGCGGTGCGGTTCAGCTTCTTCAGGTCGTTGTTGTCCAACGGCGACGCCGATTCGGTGCTGTGTCCCGCGCCGGCGGAGAATTCGTTCACCGTGGAGGGGTTGATCGTGCGCGTGTAGTTGACCACCAGGCTGGGGAACTTGAACAGGTAACTGGAGGCGATCTCGTCCCAGGTGGCCCGGCCGCCGGCGGGGGCTCCGTATCCCTGGTTGTCCGCTCTCCAGGTGGAGCCGCGCACCGAGATACGGTCCAGCGAGGTGGGCACGTAGTCGATCTTGAACAGGTGTTGGCGTTTGGGGATGTTCCAGCTCTGGCTGAAGTTGTAGTTGTAGGCGCCCTTCGTTATCGAGCGATCCGTCGCGTTGGGAAGCGGAAAGACGTTGAGCAGGACCTGGCCGTTCTTGTTGACACGGCTGGCCGGGACGATGTTGCCCGCGAAGAGGCTCCCGGTGGTGGGGTCCTTCATGGCGACCAGTGCCCCGCTGACGTCCAGCGTCTGGCTGAAATTCCCCGCGCGCTCCAGTGTCGTGGGAACGGTCACCTGCTGCAACGCCCGCGGCGACTTGCTCTGCCAGTTCTCGAACGAGTAGAAGAAGAACAACTTCTCCTTGCTGGAGTTAAACTTGCCCGGGATGTAGACGGGTCCGCCGACGGTGAAGCCCAGGGTGTTATAGCGGTACACCGGCCGGGCGACGTTGTTCCGGTTGTTGAAGAAGTTGTTGGCGTTGAACATCTCGTGGCGCTTGTACCAGTAGCCGCTGCCATGGAACTCCTGCGTGCCGCTCTTGGTCACCACGTTGATGAACGCTCCGCCATTGCGGCCGTACTCGGCCTGGTAGTTGTTGAGCAGCACCTTCACGTCGGAGATGGAGTCGAGGTTGATGGAACTCGAGCCGGTGTACGGATTGCCCAGGTCGTTGCCGGCCAGTCCGTCGACGTTGAGCGTGTTCCATTCATAGCGTCCGCCCTGGATGTTGGGAAACGCCGTGCCCAGGTTCTCGCCGACCGCCTCCGAGTCGGAGCTGTAGGAGACGCCCGGCATCGTTCGCAGCAGAGACATCACGTCGCGCCCGCGCACCAGAATCATGTTGATCTGGTTGGAGGTCAGCTCCGCCGAGTGATCCGTGCTGGCGGTCTGCACGACCTCGCCGACGGCGGCGACCGTGACCTTCTCGGTTACGGCCCCGATCTTGAGCGGGATATCGCCGGTCGAGAGGCGCTCGTTGGCGCTCAGATTGATGCCGGTGCGTTCGAAGGTTTGGAACCCTTGCTGCTCGACGCGCAGCGTGTAGGCGCCCGGTTGCACCGTCGGGAAGGCGAAAGAGCCGAGTTCATTGGTGTTCGCCTGGCGGATGTCCTTAGTGCGTTCGTTAAGCAGGGTGACCGGCGCCCCCACAATGACGTTGCCCGACGGGTCGACCACGCGGCCGCTGACGGTAGCCATGATCGATTGCGCCCACCCGACCTCGAGGGGCGCTAAGACGATTGCGAGAAACACGAAGCGAAGCAGAGCTGACAGCATGTATCCTCCTGAAGACCTCCTAGCCAGAGTATGCGTGCTGTATACATCATGTCAAGGGGTAATTCTCCGCCGTTTTGCCGGCACTTGTCGTGATTGTGCGCAATGCGCGGCCGCCTTCGCCATCACGCGGTCCCCGTCCCTCAGAGTGAACTGTATAATAGGCGCATGTACGCTGTATCACGTCCCCCCTCGGTTGCCCAATCCGCTCGTTTGTTCCTCTTGCTCGCCGCCGGAGCGCTCGCCGCGGCCGAAACCGATGTGACCGCGGCCGCCTTTGCGGCCAGGGCCCTTCCGCGGCTGCCGGTGGAGGAGTCCTATGCGTTCCAGAAGACGCTCGCCGCGCGCGTCGAACCCCTGCGCCGCGACCCCATCGCGCGGCCCACTCCGGCCGAGATCGAGATCGCGCCGCAGGGCTGGACGCTGGCCATCGCGGCCGGCGCCGGACCTCTGCTGCGACAGGCCGCCAATGAGTTTCAGGACCGGCTGGCCGGAGGCATGAACGTCCGGCTGGAACGCGAGAACCTGGACTCCCTGGAAGGATGGTCCGCGCTGCCGCGCACCGTCGTGGCGGGCACACGCGCGCAGATGCCGGGCTGCGGCGCCGCGTTGAAGGGTCCCAAGGACTACCAGATCCGCGTCTCGGGCCAGACGGTGGCCGTGTGCGGATTCGACGAGCGGGGCGCCATGTACGGCCTCTACAACCTGGAAGCCCGCTTCAGCTTGCGCGAAGCGCCCTTCCTGCCGCGGGATCTGAACACCACCCGCCACAGTCTCTACCGGGCGCGCATGACGCTATCCGGTCTGGGCTGGATGGAGTGGCCGGACCGCTATCTCGCCACCCTCGCCCGGTACGGGTTCGACTCGATCCACGCCTCCATCTACCGCAACCCGAACAACGCTCCGGGAGTCGGCCCGCACTGGGATCACATGAAGGCCCATCCTCCGGGCGCCATGAAGGACCTGATCCGGCGTGCCGCGAAGTACGGCATCGATCTGTACGTGCCCATCCTGTGGCGCTACGCTCCGACCCCGGAGAACGAGCAGGGGCTGCGGCAACTGGTGCGCGAGGAGATGGAAGGGGCGCTGAAACTCAGCGTGCC
>CAYOTD010000083.1:0-11667 GCA_964406685.1 uncultured Solibacteraceae bacterium
GAGGCCCGCGCCAGCATCAGGTTGGCCACATTGGCACAGGCAATCAGCAGCACCAGGCCGACCATGGCCATCAGGGCGGCCAGCGGCTTTTCCCAACGCAGCTTCAGATCGCCGATCCCCTGCGCGGCCGGGCGCAACTCCGCCCGGTGGTTCAGAAACTCGTCGCGGGCCCGCTCGCTGCGCATCCGTCCCCGGCGCGCCAGCTCCGACTCCAGGGCCGCGCGGTAGGCGACATCGCTGGCCGCCTGCGCCTGCGGGAGCGACAGACCCGGCTTCAGCCGCGCGAACACGTTGAGCCAGCGCGACTCGACATCCTCGCGGCCGTCCCAGGTGGGCGTCACCGCGGGCTTCATGGCGATGGGCACAAACAGCGCCGTGGTGCTGCCCGGCAACAGGCCGCGGAACCGCTTCGCCGCCACGCCCACGACGACAACCGGGTGGCCGTTCACCAGAATGGTCTGGTTCAGGATGGCCGGATTCCGCCCGAAGCGGGTCGACCAGAAGCTGTGGCTCAGCACCGCCACCGGATGCCCCCCGGAAGGGGAGTCGTCCTCGGGCGTCAGCACCCGTCCGAGCGCGGCGGGGATTCCCAAAACGGGGAACAGGTTTCCCGACACCACCTCGGCGCCCGCAGCCTCCGCATTCCCCTGATAGGACAGCGTGATCTGAGCGCCCGCCCGCGCCACCACGCCGTCGAAGGCCGGGTTGCGGTCGCGCATCTCGCGGTACAGGGGATAGGAGAAGACGCTCTCGTGATTGTCGCTGGAACTGCTGCCGGGGGCCGAGTACTCGGTATGCAGCAACACCAGCCGTTCGGGTTGGCGCACCGGGAGCGAGCACAGCAGCACCTGGTCGAACAGCGAGAAGATGGCCGTGTTCGCCCCGATCCCCAGGGCGAGCGAAGCCACGGCGACAGCGGTGAACATCGGAGCGCGCGAGAAGCTCCGCAAAGCCAGGCGCAGATCCATCAGCATAACCACAAAACAGGTGCAGGCCGCCTGCCAAAGGCAAACCCGTGAGAACGCGCCCGCGCCCTTCCCCGGCGCGTCCCGCGCCTGGGACGGTGTGTCCGCTGGCGGACACCTGATCGAAGCCGGCGAACTAGCCTTCCCGGCGCCGGCCCGCCGGCCGGTACTTGTGGCGCTCGGCGGTCCAGGTGGTCTGCCCGTATTCGCCCAGGTTGACCACGCCCGACAGAGCGCCGTTGGCCACCGTGCCGGTGAATTCGTAGGAAAGCCGCGTGCCGTGCACGCGGTGCGAGCTTCGGAACCGCACCTGGTTTCCCGCCACCGTGCCGCTGAGGTCGCCCGAGTAGAACTCGCCGCGGTGCGTGCCCACCAGCCTGGCTCCGTCCTGCTCCAACACGATGAGGTGGTTCGCCGAAGCGCGGCCGAACTCCAGCCGCGCCTCCCATTGGCCGGCGACGGAGGCGGGCGGACCTTCGGGTTGGGGCTCCGGCGGGGCTTTGGGGGGGGTGGCCAGCAGCGCCCGCAGCCGCTCGCCGACCAACTTCTCCTCGCCCGGCATCATCATGTAGGGGATGAGCGAAACCGAGTTGGACGGATCGCCTGTCCGGCTGCCGGTGGCTCCGGCAACCACGATGCGGGGCTCGCCGTCGAGCGCCGCCTTGGCCAGTTCCTGGCCGGTGATGCCCAGGCGCGCGCCATCCCATCGAATCGTGAGGCGCGGTGAGCGATTGGACAGTCCCGAGCCGGGCTGGGCGATCTCCGCCGTCACCCCGTCGATGGTCTTCACGCTCCGGGCGATGGCGTCGAGCCAGGCTTCCCACTGGCGCCACTCCGCCTGGTGATCGCGCTTCACCCATTGCTCGACGGCGGCCAGCATCCCCATGATCTCTTCCTTGCCCACTTTCAGCGAGCGTCCGAAGGCATGGTGGGGGGCGCTATTGGCCCAGGCCGCCTGGAGCCAGGCTTTTTCGCCCAGCAGGATGCCCGCCGCCTGCGGCCCGCGGATGCACTTGCCGCCGCTGTAGGCCACCGCCGTTGCCCCGCGCTCCAGGTGGACGTTGGGCTTCACGGTGAGGATCTCGGCCGCGGCGTCTACCAGCAAAGGGACACCCTTGCGCCGGGCGACCTCGGCCACGACGCGCGTGCCCAGTGGTCCGTCGTCCCCCGGTCCGGCCAGGATGTAGACCATGGCGGTGCGCTCGTTGAAAGCCGGCTCCAGTTCGGCCGGGCTGTGCACCTCGACGATTTTCACGCCCAACATGCGGATGGCGTGGTCGTACACGTTGCGCGAGTAGCCGGGGATGATGACTTCGCTCTTCAGCCCGGTCAGCTCCGGCAGCCGCTGCATCCGCTCCGGGTTGTTGCCGGCGATGGCGGCGGCGGTGGCGTGCGTCATCGCGGCCGCGCAGCCGGCCGTGACGATGCCCCACTCCGCGCCGGTCAGCTCCGCCAGCCGCCGGCCCACCCCGTCCATCAGCTCGTCCATCTGGACGTAGTGCCGCGAGGCGTCGTCCATGGCGCGCTTGACCTCGGGCAGGGTCTGCGAGCCGGTGATGATGGTGAAGGTGCCGCGGGCATTGATTACGGGGCGCACGCCGATGGAGCGGTACAGGTTCGCTCCCAGCTCCAGCGGCGCCGCCGCCAGGCGCGCCAAACCTCCGGCCAGGGCCTGCGCGGCCGCCACCAGGCTCCCCCGGCGGAACAACTCGCGCCGGTTGCAGCCGGCAATCGACAGTCTCACTCTCTCCCAGATCGGGCTGGACATGACAACTCCTTCGGACCCAGGCGTCCTGATTGCAGGATAGCGCACCGCCGGGGGGGGGTGGATTTACTGCTTCCAGGTCTCTTTCTTGTAAGGGAACGTCTTCCAGTCCTGGCTGGCGCGCCCGTTGAGGTCCCAGGCGACCTTGCCCGCGCGCAGCGTCATCTCGCAGACGATCCGCCGCGTGGCCGGGTAGCGCGCGCCGGCCGAATCCAGCAGCCCGAAGCGCCCTTGCTCGACGCGCAGCACGGCGATATCGGCTTCGGCGCCGGGGTCGAGATTCCCCAGCTCCGGGTGCCGGATGTGCCGCGCCGGATCCCAGGTGGACATGCGAATGACCTCGGCCAGCGGGCTGCCCAGGGCCAGCATCTTCGACATGACGTGGGTCATGTCCCTCATGCCTGCGTTCATGCTGCCGGTGTGCAAATCGGTGGAGATCAGGTCCGGGTAGAAGCGCGCGGCGTAGGCGGGCACGGCCACATACCAGTAGAAGCTGCCCGCGCCGTGGCCGATGTCGAAAACGATGCCGCGCTTGCGCCCCGCCTCCATGGCCGGATTCAACTTACCCGTTGAGAGTAACTCCGCCCGGTGGCCCGAGAAACAGTGCGTGTAAATGTCTCCCGGCCGCAGTTTGTCGAGTAACAGCGCGTTGAGATTCCGTTTCTCGTTGAGCCGCCCGAAGTCGATCATGACGGGCAGACCGGCCAGCTCGCCCGCCTTGACGCAGGCGTCGACCGACTCCCACGCCGCCCCGGCGTAATGGGCGCTCTTGAAGCCGACAATGACATCGGCGTTGGCTTTCGCCATCTTCGCCGCGGCCTCGGCGTCCATCTCGGCGGGATCGCCTTCCTTCTTCGAATCCATCCCGACGCCGCTGATATTGAGGTAGGCCAGCACGCGCGTCTTCGAGCCTTCGATGATGCGCTTGCGGAAGCCGGGGAAGCCGCGCCAGCCCACCGTGCCGGCGTCGACCATGGTGGTGACGCCGCTGCGGAAGGAGAACGCGTCGGCCTGCACCCCCAGGCCGCGCATGTCGGGCGCGATATCGACGTGGACGTGAACGTCGATCAGCCCCGGGGTGACGTACAGCCCGGCCGCGTCCACGCTAGTGCGGGCCTCCGCGGGAGCGATGTTTTCCGCCACCCGCGCGATCTTCCCCCCCGCGACGGCGACGTCCATAACGCGGTCAATGCCGTTTTTGGGGTCGATGACATGCCCCCCCTTGAGCAGCAGGTCGTAACGGGGCTGCGCCGCCAGCGCGCCGGCCAACCCCAGAATCGCCAGAATCGGTTTCATCGCTCCATCTTACACGGAGACACGCCGGATCGAACGCTTGACGAAACGCCCCGGTGTGCGCTGTCATACAAGGGGAGAGTCCGCCGAACGATACCCTTTCATCATGAGCCTGGCCCTCAGGAAGACTGACCACACGCCGGACTGCGGGGAAATTATTGTACCTGCGCTCAACATGGCGGAATTTGTGCCCGCCGAGATCCTTCCCCTCGCAAACCCCCAGACGGACATACCCCGCATCGCCAAAGACGAACGGCTGATCCGCCTGATTGACGAAGCCGTCCACCGCATTCCCACATCGCACAGCCTCTTGCTTGGCGATGCTCGCCGGATGGAGATCGTGAAGCCGGGGAGCGTCCACCTGGTGCTGACCTCGCCGCCCTACTGGACGTTGAAGGAGTACCGCGCCTCCCGCGGACAGATGGGGCACATCGAGAACTACGAGGAATTCCTGGCCGAGTTGGACAAGGTCTGGACACATTGCCACCGGGCGTTGCTGCCGGGGGGAAGGCTCGTTTGCGTGGTTGGCGACGTTTGTCTGTCCCGGCGCAAGAATGCCGGGCGGCACACGGTGGTTCCGCTTCACTCTTCCATTCAGGAACACTGCCGCCGGATTGGCTTCGACAACCTTGCACCCATCATCTGGCACAAGATCTCCAACGCCGTCTACGAGGTTGAGAACGGTTCGAGTTTCCTGGGAAAACCCTACGAGCCGAACTCGGTGATCAAGAACGATATCGAGTTCATTCTCATGGAGCGCAAGCCCGGCGGTTACCGGACTCCCGATACCATGACGAGGGTGCTGAGCGTGATCTCGGAGGAGAACCACCGGAAGTGGTTCCAGCAGATATGGACGGGTCTGACAGGGGCTTCGACCCGGTATCATCCGGCGCCGTATCCGCTGGAGTTGGCGGAGCGGCTGGTACGCATGTTCAGCTTCGTGGGAGACACGGTTCTCGACCCCTTCCTCGGAACGGGCACTACGACCGTAGCCGCCGCCAAGACCGGCAGGAACAGCATCGGTTTCGAAGTCGACGAGCACTACTTCGACCTGGCGCACAAGAGGATAGCCAACGAGACCTCTTCTCTGTTCGCCCAGACGTCAATCTCCGTTCGGAGGACCGGCTGACCCCGATGGATCTCGATTCGCGATTGGACCGTAGACTTCGCGCGGCGATCCGGCAGTTCTGGACGACGCGAGCCCGGCAGGCACAGAAGCAGGGATCTGCCTCAGGAACGAAAGACGCAGGCGCGCGGGCAGCGGTGACCGGCGGCGCGCAAATGAGCGGATTCGTTACTCTCGTTCGCGACCTCCTGTGTGAAGCCGGCCTGTCCCAAGCAGAGGTATTCTGCGAAAAGTCTCTCGAGTTGCCTGGTTGGTACCGGCCCGAGAAGAAGTGGGACCTGCTCATCGTGGTGGACGGGCGTCTCGTCGCGGGAGTCGAGTTCAAATCTCAGGTCGGGTCATTCGGAAACAACTACAACAACCGGACAGAGGAGTCTATTGGCAGCGCCACAGATCTCTGGGCTGCCTACCGCGAAGGGGCGTTCAAACCGTCGGTGCGACCGTGGCTCGGTTATCTGATGCTGCTTGAGGAGGCTCCGGGATCGATGCGCGAGGTCGCGAATCGAGAGCCGCATTTCGAGGTCTTTTCCGAATTCAGGAACGCCTCGTACGCCCAGCGGTACGAGATCCTCCTCACGAAACTGGTCAGGGAACGGTTGTACGACGCCGCCTGTTTCCTCCTGTCGGCGTCCTCCGCCGGACTCAAGGGACACTACCGGGAACCGGCTCCCGAGTTGAGTTTCCGGAACTTCGCCGCTTCGCTTCTCGGCCATGCAATCGCGATCGGCAAGGCGAAGCGCTGACTTACGCGCGCCATTCGCGGGTGCGGATTAGCGGTTGCTTCAGCGCCGCCAGGGCGAGGTTGACGTCGTCGGCGATCTGGAAGTCGTACATGCCCACGCAGATGAAGTCGGCGCCGCTTTCGAAGGCGTAGCGGAAGGCGACCTTGGGGTGGATGGCGCCGGCGGCCAACACCTTGAAGGCGATCCAGGGCTCCGACCGCTCGCGCATGTAGGCGATGACGGCGTTGGGGTCCTCGCACCAGTTGTTGTCTTTGAGATTGTCCGGCCGCGCCGACCAGTAATCTACCGTGTGCAGGGTCTTCACCCAGTAGTCGGGACGCAGGCCCGCGTCCACACAGGCGCGGATGGTGTCCAGGCGATGCGCGCCGATGCCGCCCGGCATCTTGTGCTTGCGGATGATCTCCAGCCACTCCGCGATCAGGTGGACGCGGCCCGTCTGGACGGCGCGGTCCGCGACACCGCCGTGGATGTAGCAGGACGCCGCGCCATGGTCGACCGATCGCTGGATCAGCCGCGTCATCCGTTCCGTGTCCTCGCCGCCGCAGTTGGTGATGAAGTGGACATTGCCCCCGCGCCGCCGGTAGGCGGCCATCACGTCGGCCAGCAGAGGATTGCAGACGATGGCGTTGAGGCCGCAGCGCTCGCCCAGGTACAGCGTCTCGAAGATCTTGTCGCGGCTGTGGTAGGCCTTGACCAGGGTATCCACATAGAGCAGGTCGCGGGCGTGGGCGTAGCCTACCATCAGGTTGCCGCCCATGATCATCCGGCTCAGCGACAGGTTGCCGATCTGAGCCCGCGGGATGACGCCTTTCACCTCGTTGACGCTGGTCACGCGGAAGGAGCGGGTGGGACCGGCAAGAAAGGCGCTCTGCCCCGGCGAGGCTCCGCGCACCGGTTGCGCATCGAAGCTGGTCCAACCGTGCTTCTTCAGCACCGCCAGCACGAACGCGCCGAGCACGGGCGCCCCGGCCAGCTCGGCGATCCACTGGCGGCGCGGTATGGGCCCGATCTCGCGGACCTGCTCCCGGCGGGCCAGGCGGCGCCAGGGGAATTGCGGGGCCGGGATCAGCGCCACCGCAACCAGGACGCACAGCTCGATCAGGTTCTTGTTGACCAGCAGGTAGCTGCCTTCGTTGGGGCCGTTGTACGGCAGCCATAACGGAGGCTGCGCCAGGTAATAGAGGGCCAGCAGCGCCGCTCCCGACCAGGCTGCCGCCCGCACCGCTACACCCAACAACAGGGCCAGGCCGATGAGGGTGAGTCCCCACGCATTCAGAAGGTTGATGGCGGATACCAGGGCGGCCTTCGATGCCATCCAGGCGAACAGGCCGGCCAGAGGGCCGGTTGCCCCATTCAGGTAGCCGACCGCGGTCCAGCCGGGGTCGGTGATCTTGATCCAGCCTTCATACAGGAAGTGCCATCCGATTACGATGCGCACCACCACCAGGGGCAGCGCCAGGCGGCCGGCCAAAGTCGTCGAACTGGTTTGCGTTGTCATGGCGGAATGGGTCCTGGAGTCTGAGAGGATAGGGCATTCCGCAACGACAGGTCAAGTTACTTATGTGCTTTTGCCGGGACTTCCCAGCCATCACCGCCGATGGTTACCAGCTCGGCGACCGGCTGCTCCTTCAGCACGTGCCGGCGGTAGAGCTTGGCCATGCGATCGTCCTCGGCGGCGCGCTGGAGGCGCTCCTTCTGCGCGCGCAGCTTCTCGTCCCGCGCGGTCTTGGCTATTCCCAGCCGGTCGAGGTCGTGCTGCTCCTCGGTGGTGACGATCTCCTCGCGCAGCACCATGGAATGGGCGGTGGTGGACAGCGGCACCCGCTTGTTGCCGGCGAAGATCTCGTGCCGGCCGCGCTCCTCGTACCACTTGGTGAGGGTCGCCGTCATGTGCATCTTCTCGACGATGTTGCGCCACCCGATGCCGGTGTTGTACGCGCAGAAGCTGATCTCGCCTTCCTGGGTGGCGTAGGGGATGATGCACTGCTCGGTGCGCCGGAAGTCGTAGTTGAACAGGTCCTGGAACCACATGCCGGCGATGAAGAGGACGTTCCAGCGGTCGGCGCGCCGCTTGTCGATGTCGGCGCGGGTGCGGGTGGCGTCGACGCGGCCGTAGCTGCGGCCGGTGGCGCCGAAGGTCTTGTCGAACTTGCGCAGCAGGTCGGCCAGGCGGAAGTGCGTGGGGGCTTCGAAGGGGTTGTAGTTGCGCATCACCGACAGGGTCATGCCGAGGATCGACAGCCACTTGCCGCGGGCGGCGTCGTTGATCCGCTTGACGTCTTCGGCGAGGCGGTCGGCGTTGAGGAACTGCGTGACCGGGCGGGCTTCCTTGGTTTCCTTGTCCACCATCACGCCCATGCCGACACCGCAGTTGGGATGGCACCCGCAGCTCAACTGGCCCCAGGCGGCCTGGGGGCCGTGCACCAGGTCGCTCCAGTCGGAGAAGGTGCTCATAAACGAAATGGGGAACCAATCGCGAGCAGGTTCCCCGAGGCCGGTCTGCTTCTTGACGTCGTGCGCCAGGTGCGAGAGGGTGTAGCGCTGCGCCTTGCGCCGCTCGTCGCTGACCTCCTCGTCGCGGCCGGTGAAGGAGACCGGCTGGAAGGAGAGGAACGGGATGCGCTTGGGGTTGTCGAGGGCGAACTGGATGATGCGTCCCACCTGCTCGTTGTTGACGCCGTTGACCAGCGTGATCACGGGGATGATGTCGACGCCGTTGGACCACAGGTTCTCGATGGCGCGCATTTTGACGTCGAACAGATTTCCGACGTGGCGGTGCGAGTTGGCGGCGTTGCCGATGCCGTCGAATTGCAGGTAGGCGTAGCGCAAGCCCGCCTCGGCCGCCTGCTTGCAGAATTCGGCGCTCTTGGCGAACTCGATGCCGTTGGTGGCCGCCTGCACGCTGGTGTAGCCGACCTGGCGCGCGTAGCGGATGGCGTCGAGGAAGTAGGGCGACAGAGTGGGCTCGCCGCCGGAGAACTGCACCGACATCTGGCGCTTCGGTTTGATGGAGACGGCGTTGTCGAGCAGGGTCTTGATCTCTTCCCAGCTCAACTCGTGCACGAAGCCCACCTGGTTGGCGTCCATGAAGCACGGGTCGCACATCATGTTGCAGCGGTTGGTCAGGTCGATGGTTAACACCGACCCGCGCCCGTGGGTGACGGTGGAGGAGCCGTGCCGGTGGAGCTTCTCGTCGTTGTGCGCGCGGATGTCGCGGCCCGGGAAGACCTTCTCGATGTGCGCGTAGAAGACCGGGTCGATCGACATGACGTCCTCGAAGCGGCCGTGGATCGGGCACTCCTTCTCCATCAGGATTTTGCCGTCGCGCTCGACGATCCGGGCCTTGATCTCGCCCGCCTTCTCGGTGCGCAGGATGTCGACCGGCAGACCGCCGTCCAGGATCTGCTTGCGGATCTCGGGGACGCACTTCGGGCACAGCGAGTCGGTCTCGCGCGGCCAGCCGAGGAGGGGCTTCTGCTTCTGCCAGGACTTCAGCAGCGGCTTGTCGGACCAGCGCGGGGTAAACGACGGGTTCGGGCTGATCCGGTTCAGCCGGTCGAACGCCCGCCAGGCCACGTTGGCCACGTAAGTGAGCGCCTTCTCGGCATACTTGATGGGTTTGTGCATTTAGGGTCGACTCCTCGCGAGGGACCGGTGACAAAACAGATTTCCCAGACCCAGGCTTTCTGAAGTATACCGGGGCGGTCGCGGCCGGGGCGCGCGAAATGAATTAAACCGCTTCGTATCAGGTCTGTATGGCGATTTCGGGCGTCCGAACGGCGCGCCGTAGACTATACTTCTCAGTTGCGATGAGCGACATCGTCCAGACGCTGGCGGGCGAGTGCGGCTTCGAGCTGGCGGGCGTGGCGCCCGCCGGTGCGATCCCGGAGTGGGAGCGGTTCCGCGAATGGGTCGAGGCCGGCATGGCGGGCGAGATGCGGTATCTCACCGACCACCGGGCCGCGCTGCGCCGCGACGTGCGCCTGCTCCTGCCTTCGGCGCGGTCCGTCATCTGCGTTGGCAAGCTGTACAACACGGGGGAGCCGGCGGGCGCGGTGGCGCGGTGCGCGCGGGGGCGGGACTATCACGACGTCGTGCGCGCCGGGCTGGCGCGGCTGGCCGCGCGATTGGCCCAAGAATTCGGGCCGTTCGAATCGAAGGCCTGCGTGGACACCGCGCCGGTGCTCGAGCGCGCGTTGGCGCGGCGGGCGGGGCTGGGCTGGATCGGGAAGAACACCTGCCTCATCAACGAGGCGATGGGATCATGGTTCGTCCTGGGCGAGCTGATCACATCGTTGGAGCTGGCGCCGGACGACCCCGCGCCCGACCGCTGCGGAAGCTGCCTGCGCTGCGTCCGGGCGTGTCCCAATGAGGCGCTGGTGCTGCGCGCGGGCCGCTGGATGGTCGACGCGCGGCGGTGCCGTTCCTACCTGACTATCGAATGGGGAGGGCCGGAGACGGACGCCTTCGGCTGCGATGTATGCCAGGAGGTCTGCCCGTGGAACCGGCGCGCGCCGGTGACCGGCGATCCGGCGTTTAGAATGGAAGCAGATGCCGGTCCTGGCCCTGATCTTACTCGCCGCCGCGCAGGATCCCGCCGTCGCCGAGGCATTCGACCACTTCTATAACCTCGAGTACGACCAGGCGATCGCCGGATTCGAGCAGGCCATCCGCGCGCGGCCGGATGCGCCCGAGCTGCACAACCACCTGGCGCAGGCCGTGCTGTACCGGGAGATGTTCCGCTCCGGGGCGCTGGAATCCGAATTGGTCACCGGGTCGAACCCGTTTCTGCGGCGGCCGAAGATGAACCCAACCATGCGGGACCAGCAGCGGTTCGACGCGGCCATCGCGAAGTCCATCGAGCTGGCGCAGGCGCGCCTCGCGCGCGACCCGCGCGACAAGCAGGCGCTGTACGCGGCGGGGGTGGCCTACGGGCTGCGGGCGAACTACAACTTCCTGGTGCGCAAAGCGTGGCGCGATTCGCTCCGCGACGCCACCACTGCGCGCAAGCTCCACAACCGTGTGACCGAGATCGATGGGAAGTTCGTGGATGCCCGGCTGGTGCAGGGAGTGCACGACTACGTGGTCGGCAGCCTGCCGTTCGGTTGGAAGATGCTGGGGTTCCTGATCGGATTCCGCGGCGACCGGGAGCAAGGCATCCGCACGCTACAGCTCGTCGCGCGCGAAGGCGATGTGAACCGCGTCGACGCCGAGGTGCTGCTGGCGGCCATCTACCGGCGCGAGCGGAATCCCAAGGCGGCCATTCCGCTGCTGGAGGACCTGGCCGGCCGCTACCCGCGCAACTACCTGCTGCGGTTCGAAATGGTGCAGATGTTCGCCGACGCGGGGGACAAGGCCAGCGCGCTGCGCGTGCTCGGCGAGGTGGAGCGGCTGAAGCGGGCGGGCGCGCCCGGCTACGGGCACCTGGCGATGGAGAAGATCTGGTTCTCGCGCGGCGTCCTGCGGTTCTGGTATTGGGACCTGGACGCCGCCATCGACGACCTGCGGCGGGTGACGGCGCGCACCAGCGAGCTCGACCTCAACACCGGCGTCTACGCCTGCCTGCGGCTAGGCCAGGCGTACGATCTGAAAGGCCGCCGTAGCGAAGCGCTGGCCGCCTATCGCCAGGCAACGGCGCTGGCCCCCGATTCCGACGCGGCCCGCGAAGCCCGCCGCTACCTAAGCACTCCGTTCCGCCGCCAGCGGCGCTGAGGGGCGCGGCGCAGTTTTGCATGGGAGACCGGAGATGCTAGAATACGGAATGTAGTTTCCAAC
>CAYOTD010000084.1:0-11639 GCA_964406685.1 uncultured Solibacteraceae bacterium
CGGCCACTACGACTCGCACATTCCGGAGGTCTTCCCGTACGTCACGTTTTCCACCCAGCCCGCCGTCTGAGTGGTCGTGGCGCAAACTTCAGTTTGCAGCGGCGAGCTTCATCTCGCCGGGGGAGCGCGGTCTGAAGCCCGCGCCGGCACGCTCAAACGTGCGCCATGCGGCGTTCAGAACACCTTGGTGCGGTGGAAGAGTCCGGAAACGACTAGGGCGGCGAACGATGAACCGCTCTCATCGTGCGCCGCCCCGCGCGCCAAAACCCGGTCGCCGGTTATGAGCGCAGCGTGAGGGACCGGGCTGGCAAACCAGGGATGCTTGCCTGCTTCCACAAGCTTCCCACTTACCATTAAACAGCATTTTTCTCCTGGCGAAGGTTAAGATTTGTCAAGAGCGTACTAAGGCGCTGCCGGGCACCGCGAGGGATGGGAGTTAGCAAGAATCACACTCCAATCCTCCCCGTGAGCGGGACTTCCTGCCGCTGAACGGTGTTATTTATGTGATCGGACCGATGATCCCACACGCACCGCGACCCGCGCTTTTCCGCTTCCTGGGAGCCCCCCTGCTGGCAGCCTTGGCGGTTTCGGCCGCGGAGGCGCCCATCGAACCGCTGCGGGTCTGCGAAGTCCTGGCGAACCTGTCCGCGCACGAGGGGAAGATCGTGGCGATCCAGGGCCGGTATTCCTTCCGGACCAAGGGACGTTATCTGAGCGAGGAATCCTGCGACCGGCCGGTTGAGTCCGGCGGAGCCGCCTGGCCGAGCGCGCTGGAAGTTGTTTTCGACGCCAAGGCGGAACTGCCCCTGCCCAAGAACCTGGAGTACAACTCCTCGACGGTCTTCCGGAACCTGAAGGCCATGCGGGAACACACCAGCCTGGCGAAATTCCGGTTCGGCTCGGTGGAATACGACCGGTGGGCCGTGGTCTACGGCCGGGTCGAGGTCAACAAGGACTTCAAGGCGGGCGAGCGAAAGGCAGCGGAATCCCGCGGGCCCTTCGATCCGGCTCCGGCGCGAGTGGTCTGTCCTGGGGAGATCATGGTCCTGATGCTGGCGGAGCCGGAGCGCTGAGGAGGGTCAATCGCCGTTGGGTCTCCGGCGCTTGAGAACCTGGTGGAAATCACGCGTGGTGAGATCGCGGGGGAGCTGTCTCAACTCCTCGGCGGGAAGAAAGAAGCCATGGCCGTTCTCCCAGACCGTAATGCCGACCTGGCCGAGATTGCGCGCGTCGTAGCCGTCCTTCCGGAGTTGATCCGCAAGCGTGGAAAGGTCTTCAACCAACATCCTTGTTGCCTCCGTATTCAGTGAACTCTCAATCCGAGAACACCGACCTGTTTCTTATTCGAGTCGAAACACACCGCCGCGACGGTATTCGCCTTGGTGTTGGCCTGCGCGAGGCCGGCCGTGGCGGCGCCCTGGAATCCCGCCGCTCCTCCGGGGATCGTGCCGCCGCCCGGCATAGTCCCGCCACCCGGCATGGTCCCGCCTCCCGGAGTCCCACCGCCGGGGAACCCTCCGGCTCCCGGAAGGGTGGCGGACTGGGTGGCCGTGGAACCGACCCAGGCCACCCCGGAAGGGTTGTCGATCACGGTTGGCTCGCCGGTCGTAAGGTCGTACACCACCAATTGGGAACCCGTGCCGTCAGTGCGAGTTCCTAAGGCGACCAGCTTCCGCGTTACGGGAAACACGCCCACGCTGGCGGCGGAAGAGAAGCCGCTGGGAAGCGCGAAGATACGGGATTCGCCCGACTCCAGGTTGAAGAGAACGAACCCGGCATCCCCCTGGCTCGACTTCGTGGCGGCGCCCAGCAGGGAGTTCATGGACGTGATCTGGGTCAATCCGGAGAAGGAGCTGGCCTCCGACGGAAGGCTGATTGGCGACGGGGAGTTGGCCGCGCCGTCGAAGACCACCAAGGTGTCCGGGGTGGCCGCGTTGCCGCCGTAGACAAACTCGTTCAGCGAGCCCGTGGTCCCGGAGAGATTCAGAGGGGCTTGAGCGGGAAAGGTCACCACGGTTGCCTGCTCGGCAGAGGAGTCGGCGACCAGCATGCCGGTGGCCAGGCACGGGCTCTTGACCGCCGTTTCCAGGGTCTGCGAGCCCGGCACGGCGATCAAAGAGGATAACTGGAAGCTGTGCAGCGGCGCCTGGGTCGTGCACGTCGCCGCGTACCAGCCGCTCGGGAAGGCGACAACGCGGGCGCTGGTATCGTCCTTAGGGAACACGACAAGCGCGTGCGCCGAACCCGCCGTGTTCGCCGCGAGGACGTAGAACTCGGCAGCCGACGGATGGGCCAAGACGCTGACACGCCTGGAGGAAGCGCCGCCGCCTCCGGGCAATCCGCCTCCGGAGGCCGTGGTGGCGGCGGCCGGCGCAACCAGCGCCAGCCAGCCGTCCGGGAACGAACGGGCGCTGATCTGGTTCTGCCCGCTCAGGATGGCGAACTTCATCTTGGTGGGCTGCGTCGCGCTGTCGCCGACCACCATCCCGATGGTGCCATCCGCCAGCGTGGCGAAGCTGGAGAGAACCTGGTTCAGTCCGTCGCCCAGGTCCACGTTCTGGCCAAAGCCCGCCGCGCCAGCCAGACCCGCTCCGGCGGCCAGGCCCGGCATTCCTCCCTGCGATTCCTTCACGTCGCCGGTGCGGGTGTCGATGGTGACTATCTTGGGGGTGTCCCCCGCCAGGACGGCGGTGATGCCGCCGGCGCCCATGCTGGACAGGCTCGACGCCGCCGAGGGCAGTTGAACCGTGAGCGGATCGCTCCGTTCCGGATGCAGCACCAGCACCTTGGAACTGACGCTGGAGGCGCTCTCCGCGGGGCCCACCAGGGCCGCCAGACCCGAGCCCTCGCTCTCGGCGGTGAAGGCCGACACGGCAGCTAGCGAGATGCCCTGAGCGCCACCGGGCGCCGCGCCCGTTCCACCGCCCGGAGCGCCGCCTTGCGCGCCGCCCATTCCCGCGCCCAGCGAACCGCTGACCAGACAGCCGTCGAGTTTGCCGGCGCTTGCCTTGGCAAGATCGAAAAGGTAACTCGGGGTGCAACCCTGGTCGTCGCGAGCGGAGCTGCCGACAACGTAGCTGCCGCGCAAGTCGGCGACTGTCAACGAGGTCAGATCCGAAGCCCCGGAAGGCAATCTAACGAAGCTCACTTCGGGACTCGACGCGCTCTGGATCGTGGTTCGGTTGGCCGCCCGTGCCCCGGCGCGCAGGCTGATCACATCGCCCGGCTTCCATCCGGAAGGAAGGCTGACGCTGACTTCGTACTCGCCCGGCTTGCCGTCACGCGCCGCTACGGTTGCGGCCGCGGGCATACCGCCGACGTGGACGGCGATGTCGCCCGCCGAAGAGAGGTCCTTGCCGAAACCCCCGGCCGTGAGGATCGCGGTATCCCCCGAGATCGTGGCCGCAGCCTCGCCGTAGCCCGTGTCGGCCGCCGAACGCACCACCGGGGAAACCGCCGAGATCGTCAGACGGGCGGGTTTGCTCCTGGTGTCGCCCCGGGCGACGATCACTTCGGCCACACCCGGCACCGCGTCCAGCGGAACTTGAGCGACCACCCTGGTGCTGCTGACCGAGATGACGGTCGCTTCAGCTCCGTTAACCAGGACCTTGGCGCCGTCGGTCTCCCCGAAGTTGAAGCCGGTGATCCAGATAAGGCTGCCCGGCGCGGCGTCGGTGGGCGCCGGCTCCTGGGAGTAGGCGTTCACCACTCCGCGGGAACCGATCATGGGAGCCAACTGCGAGTGCACCGGCAGCGCGAAGACAAGAGAAACCCATAGCAGGTGAACCTGAGCGGTACGCAAGCTGAGACTCCTTCCGTCCGGTCTATTCCACGGCGACCGTGGGTACGTGATCGCCCGTGGTTGGGCTATCCACCCCCCCGATCCGGACTGTAACCGGGAGGCTATCACCTTTTTCGTGAAACCCCGGAACGGTAACGGAGATCCGGTATATGCCGATTTCGCCCGGCACCAGCACGCTGGAGTTTACAATCATCTCCGATTGCTTCATGTCGGGGTCGCCAAAGTAGACTTTGACGGCGGCCGTGTTCGCGGCTGGCGTGGAGGGGGTTGGAACGCCGGCCGAAATGGCCGCGCCGGTAGTAGCGCCGAGCCCCACAGCATATATGGTTAACGTCTCATCCCGCTTAGCTTTGTTATCCTTGCTGACCGGACTGCCGTCGGCCCGGTAGATGGCCCCCATGCCGGTGGTCTCATTGATGAAGACCGCGGGAGCGTACTTGGAGACGGTGATCGGATACGACATGCTGGTCGTAGCCCGTTCGGGCGCCCGAATCAACAACGTGTGAGTCCCGGCGGTGGTGGTGGGCGGCAGGTGGACGTTGATCTGGGTCGGGCTGGTCATAAAAATGGGCAGCGCCGTGGCGCTGTCGAGGGTGACGCAAACGCCGCCCAGCATCGTCGGCAGGTTGGCCGTAGACGGTTTGGCCTCCGCCGCCAGATTCTGCCCAAAGATAGAGACAATGGAGCCGGGGGCGAAGCTGGCCGTGTAGTTGGCGGTGTTCACCACGCCGTTCATGTTGATCGTGGGCATGGTGGCGGCCGTTTGCGTGGTCGTGGAGGTCAGCGGGATGACACTCAGGCCACTGGTGGTCAAAACGTAAGCGGTGGTGGCATCGGCGTCCACCACCATGGTGCGCCCGTTGACGTTCACCCGCTGGCTGCCAACCTGGCTGGACAGGGGGCCCTCCAAGGCCGAAGCCACCGTGCGGCTGGTCAGGCTATTCACGTCTATCAGTTCGATGGTGGGAGCGGTGGATACAGTCTGGTTCGCCGAGGAGCGCGTCGGCGTAACGAAGCGGGCTATAGTGCTGGCGTTGACCGCAGCCACTGCGGCCACCGGCCGGCTGGCGGTGGTTGTGGTCGAGGCGGCGGTGACGCCGAAACCGCCGGCTATTCCGCCGGGGAAGGTCCCGCCGCCGGGCATCGTCCCGCCGCCGGGCATGGTTCCACCGCCGGGTGTGGTTCCACCCCCGGGCGTGGTTCCACCGGTGGTGGAAGTCGTGGTGGTGGAGGTGATGGGAGTCAGCGAAGCGTTCAGGATGTTTCCGTTCACAACATAGTACTGCCCGCGGGGACCGGCCGCCACCGGACCGAAATAGCTTTGAATCGGCGTAGCCACTACCGACTGGCTCACGACAAAGTCGTCGGTGGCGGCATCGTACAGGTATGCCACCCCCGAGCCGCTCAACAACAGGGCATACTCTCCGCCGGGTGTAGCCACCAGCGAACGCGGCGAGGTGATGGTGGAAGTTCCGAGAACCGTGCTCGACTTACGCGGCATCGCTTCGTCGTTGATCACCGTCCACATGGCGCCGTCCGACATCACCACTTGCAGACCGCTCAAGGTCCAGGCAATGATGCTGGGGGTGATCAGCGCGTAGCTGGCGTTGTAATAGACCGGCGGAAATTTCACTTTTCCGGTCACGGCGCCCACGTTCAAATCGATGATGCTGATGCTCTCGCCGCCGCTGTTGGCCACATAGAGGTACCTGGCGTCCGGAGTCATGGCAAGGGAACGCGGAAGCTGCCCGACCTTGATCGGCGCGAGGAACTGCTTGCTCTTGGCGTCGAACACCTCGACGCGATTCATTCCCGAATTGGCGATATAGACGCGCTGGCGGGTCGAATCCATGACCAGATCCACGAGGGCTTCGTTGGTGGATATGCTGGTGGCGACCGCCTTCACATCGCCCGTGGCCTCGGCGTTACGGTAGTTCTGGTAGACGCGGATGCGGGGCGGGACGTTGATGGCCTCATTGGCGACGATCAGGAACTCGGTGGGCGTCTGCGTGCCGATCGACCTGGCCGCGCCGGCCGTGTTGTAGCTGAACTCGAAGGTGGTTTCGTTCTCGCCGCGAATCGTGCGGACCGAGGGCGCCGCGCCGCTGATGCCAGCCTGCTGCGTGGTGGAAAGGTTGCTGCCCCTGGTGTCGAAACCAGTCCCTCCGGTAGGAGAAGTCGTAGACGTAGCGCCGGTACCGGGAGGAACCATCACCTGGCCTCCACCCTGGCCGGCGGTCGTCGTGGGCAGCGTGATTGGCGTGGAGATACCGGGAGCGCCTCCGCCCGCACCGCCGCCGATTCCGCCGCCGCCGATGGCGATTCCGGTGCCACCACCACCACCAATCGAGGGTACGCCGATGGTGGTCCCGGCCGCCGAAGCAATGGCAAAGGTGAAGCTAACCGCCGTGGAGGTATAGACGGCCGCATTCGGTATCATCCGGCCCTTGCCCGCATTGCGGACAGTGATCCGCGAACTCCGCGTGCTGGAGGTCACGCCGCACTGGTCAAAGGTCAGCAGCGCGACGGGATTCTCGACCTCGACAATCGGGTGGTCGTAAATGGTTGAAACGGGAATGATGGTGAAACCCGATTGGGACAGCGCATAAATGGTTTTTCCATCGCCGGTGATCACCATCTTCCCGGTGAGGTTTTCGGGCAACTGGATGCCGAGCTTGATCAGCAGATGGTCCGGATCGCTCAGGAACAGTTGGCTGGTGTTGGAGACGGTTGTTGTGGTGGTGGTAGAGGACCCGGTTGTGGTGGTGGACAGGTTGGTGACGGGAGTGATGTTGAAGGCCGAGTAAACCACGCTCATGTCGGGGGCGAAGACCGCGCCGCCCTGGTTGGACTGCGTGCTGAAGTTGGCGCTGGAGACGAAGGGGAACATCGAGTTCGCCGTATTCTGCTGCGCGGGGATGGCGAGAGTCTCGGTGTCGAACAGGCTGTAGCCGGCCATGAAGCGGTCGCCGTTGGGCGAGACCGCGAGGACATTGGAGATGCTGGTCAGGGTCCGGCTGCGCAGGATGGAGCCGGAAGCCACCTCGAAAACGAACATCTGCCGCGCGGAGGTACTGGGGTTGTTCAGCCCGATGATCCAGTTGCCGTCGCGGCTGGCGGTGAGGTTGCTCCGCGTGGTCATGTAGACGCGGCTGGAGGTGGTGGTAGTGGCCGGCGTGGTGGGCGCGGTGAGAGTCGTCGCCACCGCCAGCAGGGCGTCTTCGCCGGTGAGGTTCGGATTGTAGAGAAGCAGCCGGTTCTCCGAGTTGCTGCTGCCGGAGCCCACCGTGGTGATGAGCACCCGCCCGTCACCGCCCACGGCCACGCCCTCGGGCGCCGCGGGCAAAGTCACGCGCTTCACCACCGAGGAAGTGTCCAGATCTATGATTTCCAGCGCCGAGGAAGAGTAGATGGTCACGTACAGGAACCGGTTGTCGCGGGAGATCGCCGCCGACAGAGGCTTCGTGCCCACCGCGATCGGGCTGAGAAGCTTCTTCTGCGCGATGGAGTAGATGTCGACCCGGTTCTGAGTGGTATCCACGAAGTAGAGCCGGTTTCGCGACTCATCCAGCACGATGTCCGTGAGGCCGCCGGTGACGGAGACCACCGTGCCGAAGGTCGCGGCGCGGCAGGCGAGCCCGCAAAGACCGATGATGGCGAGGACTAGTGCCTTCTTCATGCCTCTCTCCGCCGCCCCCTATTGCACGGTGACGGTGACCGCATCGCTCTTCTGCCCGGTCGCCAGCGAGCGCACCACGGCAACATAAGTCCCTGGAGTGGCGGTCTCCGGAATCTGGGCCAGGATCTGTTTGCCGCTGGCCTGGAGAATGGGGAGTTGCATATTGCTGAACGTCAGGCAGGACCCCCCCAACACCGTGGGAGGCGGCAACTGGTCCGTGGTCGCGGTGCTGGCGAGGTTGGTGCCGGTCACCACCACGAACGAGCCCGGCCGGAAGGTGCGTGAGCCGTCGGTAGCGTTCAGGATGGCGTTGTTGCCGGCGGCGATCTGCGGCCGCGAGGCCCCCGAGGCGGTCAGCGGCACCATGGTCATGCCGGAAAGCGTGATGATGTAGGCGTTCCCGTCGGAGTCGACGGCGATCTGGCGCGGCATGACGTTGATGCGCGAGTTGCCGAACAGGCTCTGCACCGGGTTCTCGGCGATGGCGCCGACCAGGGTCACGGATTCGTCCCGCAGGTCGATCAGTTCCAGGGTCGGCCGGACGTCGCCGTTGGCGGTGGAGGTGATCTGCGATTTCACCACCGTGGTCAGCCGCAAGAAGCGGTTGGCATCCACCGCCCCCACCGCCGCCACGTTGCGCCGGCTGGCCATGGATAGCGCGGTGGTCGAGGACGCGCTCTCGGCGCCGCCGAGCAACGAAAGCCCGGTGCTCAGGATGAAGCCGTTCATGGCGAAGTAGCTGCCGTCCGGGCCCGCCGCCAGGGGGCCATAGTAGCCGGTGATGTTGGTCGAAGTGTAGGGCCGGGTGTAGTTGGTGTAAGAATCCGAAAGCGCGTCGTAGCGGTAGATGGTGCCGTTTCCGGCCATGGTCGCGATGGCTTGCATGTCCGTGGTCGACATCATGCGGACGGGTCCGTTGTTGCCGCTGACGGTGAGCTGCGAAGCGATGATGCTGCTGGTGGCGCGCACAGTGGCCTCGTTGCCGTCGGCCTGCCACAGAGAACCGTCCGACATGGCGATCTGAAGCCCAAACAACCCGTTGGCGATGGCCGCCGGGCTGACGGGGCTGCTGGTGCCGGACCGCGGCCGGGCCGGGAAACTCACCGTGTCGACGATCTTGCCGGTATCCATGTCCACCACGCTGATCGTCTCGCCGCCGGTGTTGGCCACATAGAGCCTCTTGCCGTCGCCGGCCCAGGCCATCTGGTGCGGCATCTGGCCCACCTCGATCGGATCCACGAACCGCTGCTTCACCCGGTCGAACACCTCGATACGGTTATAAGACGCGTTGGTGATATAGACCTTCTTCCGGGCGTCGTCGACGAGGATGTCCTGCAAGCCCTCCGCCGTGGTCTGCATGATGGGCAGCGGATAGACAACGCCCCGCTGATCGGCCTGGCGGGTGTTCATGTAAACGCGGATCGTGTTGGGGATGTTGATAGCGTCTGGAGAATTCAGGTTGAGGCTGACCGGAGAGCCGGTGTTGGTCACCGTGCCCGAATACAGGTTGGTACCGTAGTAGCGAGTAACGCTGGTGCGGCCCGGCTCCATGGTGAAATTGATCGTCGAAGGCGCCACACCACTCGTCGCCTGGGCCACCAGGGCGGCGGTGGCGTCCGGCACGCTGAAGGTGAGCTTGCCGCCGCCGATGTTCTCGATCTTCACGCTGGCCTTCGCCAAACCCCGGTTGCAGTCGTCCACCGCCAGGAAAACCACCGTGGTTTCCGGCATCAGGATCGGATAGTCGTACATCGTCGACAGCGGCAAGTAGACCAGCCCCGATTCGGAAAGCCCCCAGGCATTCGTGCCATCGGAGGTGATCAGCATCTTGGCGACGATACTCTCGGGAATCTTGATCCCCAGCCGGACCAACAGGTTACGCGGGTTGGTGATCAGGAGGGTCGAGGACTGCGGCCGGCTGGCCGGGGTGGTGGTGGGGGCCACATTGAAGGCGCTGTAGAGCGTTTCTCCGTCTTCGGTGAAGGAACTGCCGCCCATGTTCGTGGTGGAATTGAAACTCGAACTCGTGCTCGTGGTCGTGGTCGTCCGCACCTGGCCCATCCCGCCGCCGGAGGTCGTGGTGGTCGTAGTGGTTCCCAAGGGGAAGGGCACGTTGGCGATGTTGTACTGGCCGATCACGTTGAGGGTGGCCGTGTCGTACATTGTGTAGCCCGCCATGAACCGGCTGCCGTCGGGAGATACCGAAAGAACAGTGGACTGGCCGGTGACCGTCCGGCTTCGCAGGATACTGCCGGAGAGCACCTCGTACACGAACACGATGGTCTGGGCGTAGCTGTTGACGTTGCTCATGCCGATGATGAACTTGCCGTCCTTGGTCCGCATGAGCTTGCCGCGGAAGGTCGTGGTGGGGCGGGTACTGGAGACCGATGTCAGCGTGGTGGGCGTGGCTGGCGGCGGAGGGAACGAAACGGCGGTGACCTGGGAACCAACCGCTTGGCGCGGGTCGTACAGAAGCAGCGAGTTGATCTGATCGGTGGTGCTGGTTCCTTCGGTTGAGATCAGAACACGCCCGTCGATGCCCACCTCCACCCCCTCCGGCTTGGTGGTGAGGGAGACGGTCGAGACCACACTGTCCGAATTGAGGTTCACCACCGTCATCGACGAGCCGGCGTTGTTGGTCACATAAAGGTAGGCGCCGTCCATCGACATCGCGGCCGCGATCGGGGTACTGCCGGTGGTGAAGGCCTTGATTACGGCCTTCTCCAGGTAGCTGTACACATCCACCCGGTTGGCCGAGAGGTTCACCAGGTAGATCCGGCCGCGCGCCTCGTCCAACACTGCATCCGAAGGGGTGTACCCAAGCTGCACCACTTCGCCGAAAGTGGCGCTCGTCGCGGCCCGGGAAGCACCCGTGGAAAGGAGCAGCCCGGCGACGCCCAGGCCCATGATTCCAAGACAGGATTTGATTCGGTGACGCCGCATCGCTAGTAACCCACTCCTTTGAACCCCTAATCCAGTGGCGCGTCTCTCCCCCAGTGTAAAAAATCGTGAAAAGCAACGCCGGACCGGGGGCTTCAGCAGGCTTCAAGTGACTGACGCAACGTGAAATAGGCCCGATTCAGCAGCGCCTTGACGGCGCTGAGGGAACAACCCATTTCCTCGGCGATCTGGGTGTACTCCAGCTCGCCGTACTTGTGCAGCAGTACGGCCTTCTTCTGTCGCTCCGGGAGCGCTTCGACGGCGGCTCGCACCCGCGCGCGCATCTCCTCGCGGAGCAGTTCCTGTTCCGGGTTCGCCACTGGCGCCGGGCGGGTGGCGGCACAGGTATCAAGAGTCCGCGCTCCCCGCTGATGGCGGTTGTCGCGTACCCAGTTGATGGCGCGGTTCATGGCAATCCGGTAGAGCCAAGTGGTGAAGTGGGCCGAGGGTTGGTAGCCTTCCCTGGCGCGATAGACCTTCAGGAAAACATCCTGGGCGAGTTCCTCGGCAATCGCCGCGTTTTGTACCCGGCGGTAGAGGAAATGCGTCAAGGAACTGCGATGGCGTTTCAGCAGGGGCTCCATGGAGGCCGCCTCGCCATTTTTGAGTCCGAGCATCAGGTCGAAGTCGCTGCTGTCGGCTGCTACCGGTATCGCATTCATGATGGAGGGCTCGCTATTCGTCAGCGGAGACGCGACGGCGGAAGCCTGTGAGTACAATTGCTAAGGGAGCTTAACATTTCTTTACACGGCCGCCTCGCAACCGCTGGAAAGGCATTGTGGAATCAGGCGTTTACGCAACCGGGACTTTACGCGTCGCACAACCGTCCCACGGAGTTCGCCCCGTAGCGCCGGAGGGGGGATAGGGAGCGACCGCCGGAGGTAGGGATAAGAGCCCGAGTTGCTATAATGAGTATCTATCGCATGTCGCTCAGCGGCTGGGGAGCAGGGGTTTTGCCCAATCACAAGCGAGTGGTTCTGCTGACTCCGCGCGGTTTCTGCGCCGGCGTGGTGCGGGCGATCGACGTGGTCAAGATCGCTCTGGAACTGTACGGCGCGCCGATTTACGTACGCAAGGAGATCGTGCATAACCGTCACGTAGTGGACGATCTGCGGGCCCGAGGTGCGGTCTTCGTCGAGGAACTGGGCGAAGTTCCGGCGGGAGCGCGCGTGATCTTCAGCGCGCACGGCGTTTCGCCCGCCGTTCGCGCCGAGGCCC
>CAYOTD010000085.1:0-11432 GCA_964406685.1 uncultured Solibacteraceae bacterium
CTACCGCTATCACCTCGCCATGGCGCTGTTCCAGAAGGGCGACAAGCCCAGGGCTCGAAAGGAGCTGCAAACGGCGCTGAAGAGCAACCCCACCAAGGAAGACGAGAGCAAGATCCGGGACCTGATGACGCGCATCGGTTGAAGGGGCCGCCACTCTTGCGGGAACTCCAATCAGAACCGGGAGGCGGGCGCAACTGGCTCCGCCACCCGGCGGTCCCTTACGTCGGTCCGTTCGGCGCGTTCCTCGTGATTCTGAGCGTCCAGGACCACCTCGCCCGGCTGGGCGAATGGGACGCGCCGTTGCGCTTTGCCGTCATGGCCTTGATCATCCTGGCCCTGTCACAGCGCGTCCTGGATTTCCGGCTGGCCTCGCCCGCCGCCACCGTGCTGGTGGGCGTCGCCGTGTTTCTGATCTGGATTGCGCCGGACAGGTTCTGGCCCGGAATGCGCGAGCACTGGCTGTTCACCAACCCCCTCACCGGGACCCCCGGCAACCAGTCCAACGCCCGCATGAGCGGCAGATCTCTGTTCCTGCTTTTCCGGTTCCTGCGTTCCATCGTGATCGTACCGGTGGTGGAGGAGTTGTTCTGGCGCGGGTGGCTGATGCGCTGGCTGATCCGCACCGACTTCGAGTCGGTTCCCATCGGCGCTTATGCGCGCGGCTCGTTCTGGATCACCGCGCTGTTGTTCGCCGTCGAACACGGCGCGTTCTGGGATGTCGGCTTCGCCGCCGGAATTCTCTATGGGCTGTGGGCCGTCCGGACGAAGCGCCTGGGCGACTGCATTCTGGCGCACGCGGTGACCAACGCCTGCCTGTCGGCCTATGTCATCCTGCGGGGCGAGTGGTGGTACTGGCCGTAGCGGAGGATCATGGCGAAGAACGCGATCATCGTGGGGGCGGGTCCCGCCGGCCTGACCTTGGCCTGGGAGTTGGGCAGGCGCACGGACCTCCACCCCGTCGTTCTCGAGAAGAGCGAATTCATGGGCGGGATCTCCCGCACGGTGAACTACAAGGGCAATCGCATCGACATCGGCGGACACCGCTTTTTCTCCAAGTCCGACCGCGTCATGCAGTGGTGGCTGCAAATCCTGCCGGTGGAAGCCGCCGGCGGCCCCGATCCGGCGCACACCGACCGCGTCATGCTGGTGCGCAGCCGGCTGTCGCGAATCTACTACCTGCGCCGTTTCTTCTCCTATCCGCTGAGCCTGAGCGTGGAGACGATCTGGAATCTCGGGCTATGGCGCACGGCGCGCGCGGGGATGAGCTACCTCTGGTCGATGCTGTTCCCCATCCGGCCCGAGAAATCGCTGGCGGATTTCTTCGTTAACCGCTTCGGCCGCAACCTGTACGAGACGTTTTTCCGGGATTACACCGAGAAGGTCTGGGGCGTGCCCTGCGACCGGATCAGCGCGGAGTGGGGGGCGCAGCGCATCAAGAGCCTCTCCATCTTCCGCGCACTGCTGCACATGCTGAAGAAGCCGCGGCCCAGCCGGGATCTCTCCCAGAAGTCCACCGAGACCTCGCTGATCGAGCGGTTCCTCTACCCCAAGCTCGGTCCCGGCCAGCTCTGGGAGGAGGTCGCCCGCCAGGTGCGTGAGCAGGGCGGGGAGATCCACACCTGCTGGAATGTCGATGCCGTCGAGCACGACGGCGCGGGCCGCGTTCTGGCGGTGCGGGCCACGCACACCGGCACCGGGGAGAGGCACCGCCTGGAAGGCGAGTGGTTCTTCTCCACCATGCCCGTGCGCGAACTGGTGGCCGCCCTCGACCCGCCCGCGCCGGCCGGAATCCGCGAGATCTCCGACGGGCTGATCTACCGCGATTTTTTCACCGTTGGCGTCCTGTGCCGCGACTTGAAGCTCAAGGACCGCACCCCGCAAGGCCCGCGGCCGGTTAAGGACAACTGGATCTACATCCAGGAACCGGGCGTGCAGGTGGGACGCCTTCAGATCTTCAATAACTGGAGCCCTTACATGGTCGCCGATTCCAACACCACCTGGATCGGCATGGAGTACTTCTGCAACGAGGGTGACGCCCTCTGGTCCCGGAGCGACGCCGAGCTGATCGAACTGGCCAAGCGCGAGCTGGCCGCCATCTCCATCGCCGGCCCGGCCGACGTTCTCGACGCGACCGTGATCCGCATGCCCAAAACTTACCCGGCTTACTTCGGCACTTATGACCGCTTCCCGGAGTTGATCGAGTGGTCCCGGCAGTTTCGGAACCTCTACCTGATCGGCCGCAACGGCATGCACCGCTACAACAACCAGGATCACTCGATGCTGGCCGCGATGATGGCGGTGGATCAGATCGCCGCCGGCCGCCGCGACCTCGATGCCCTCTGGTCGCTCAACACCGAACAGGAATACCACGAGGAGAAAAAATAGCGTGGCGCACGCTTCCGACCGCGGCCGGAATACAACTGCGATTCCGATGAGAAGCATCGAAGCCGTCAATGAAACTCCGCGTGCTATACTCGTCGCGGATTTCAGATGAAACCATCGGATAACTCGAACCTTTGCGGCCGCCGCACCGCGCTTCGCGGGCTGGCGGCCGCGGCCTTGATCTCTCCCTCCGGCTCGGTGTACGACGTGCGCGAGCGCGGCGCCGCCGCCGACGGCTCCGCCCTTGCCACCAAGGCCATCCAGGCGGCGGTGGACGCCTGCGCCGCGGCCGGCGGCGGCACGGTCTATTTCCCGCCCGGACGCTACCTGTCAGGGACCATCGTGCTGAAGTCGGGCGTGGCCCTGGAACTGGAGGCCGGCGCGGTGCTGCTCGGCAGTGCCAACCTGGCCGACTATCCTTCCCACATCGCCGCCTTCCGCTCCTACACCGACAGCTACACCGAGAAGAGCCTGATCTACGCCGAAAAGGTCGAGAACATCGCGATTCGCGGGCGCGGGCGGATCGACGGGCAGGGCGCTTCGTTCCCGCAACAGGCGCACCCCTACAAGCTGCGCCCGTACCTGGTCCGCGTCATCCAGTGCCGCAACATCCTGGTGGAGGACGTGACCATCGTCAACTCGCCCATGTGGGTGCAGCACTACCTGGCCTGCGACGATGTCGTCATTCGCGGCATCAAGGTCTACAGCAAGGTCAACCACAACAACGACGGCATCGACATCGACTGCTCCCAGCGGGTGCGCATCTCGGATTGCGACATCAGCTCGGGCGACGACGCCATCGTGCTGAAGGCCACCGCCAACCGCCCCTGCCGCGACGTGACGGTGGCCAACTGCACGCTGAACACCAACTGCAACGCGCTCAAGCTGGGTACGGAATCCAACGGCGGCTTCGACAATATCGCCATCTCCAATTGCACGATCTACGACACGCGGCTGGCCGGCATCGCGGTGGAGATGGTGGACGGCGGGCTGCTCGAGCGCGTCTCGTTCCAGAACATCGTCATGAAGAACACCAGTTGCCCGATCTTCGTGCGCCTCGGCAACCGCGCGCGGCCGTTCACCGAAGGCGGACCGAAGCCGGGGATGGGCCGCCTGCGGCACGTCGTCATCTCGAATGTGCAGGCGGTGGGCGCCAACAACACCGGCTGCTCGATCACCGGTTTGCACGGCCACCCGGTCGAGGACGTTACCCTCGATAACGTCCGGCTTAGCTTCGCCGGCGGAGGCACCGCCGCCGACGCGCAGCGGAAGATCGAAGAGAATCCGGAGAAGTACCCCGAGTACCGGATGTTCGGGACCCTGCCGGCCTATGGCTTCTATTGCCGGCACGCGCGCAACCTGACCTTCCGCAACGTCGAGACGCGGTTCGACGCGCCCGAAGCGCGGCCTGGTCTCGTCACCGAAGACGTCCAGGAGTTGCGCGTCATCGATTCCCGCTTCGCCAACGGTCAGAAATGAGTTCTAAACAGAGAGTCCTTACCACTCTTGCCCATCGCGCGCCCGACCGCGTGCCCATCGATTTCGGCGGCTCCGCGGTGACCGGCATTCACGTCAGCGTTGTCGCGGCCCTGCGCGACTACTACGGCCTGGAGCGGCGTCCGGTGAAAGCCTTCGATCCCGGCCAGATGCTGGGGCTTCTGGACGAAGACCTCAAACTGGCGATGGGCATCGACGTGGACGGTCTGTACCGCCGCGGAACGCGCTTCGGCTTCCCCCTGGAAAACTGGAAGCCGTTCCGCATGTACGATGGCCTGGAAATCCTGGTGCCGGGTGGCTTCAACCCCACCATCGACGAGAACGGCGACACGCTCATGTATCCCGGCGGCGATGTGACCGCCCCTCCCAGCGCGCGCATGCCCAAGGACGGCTACTTCTTCGATAACATCGTGCGCCAGGATCCCATCGACGAGGACAAGCTCAACCCGGAGGACAACCTGGAAGAGTTCGGCCCCGTCAGCGACGCCGATCTTGCGTTCCTGGCCCAGACGGCGCGGGACCTGGAGGCCAACGGCCGCGCGGTGTTCGCCAGCTTCGGCGGCACTTCCTTCGGGGATATCGCCCTGGTGCCGGCGCCGCAGCTCCGCCATCCCAAGGGCATCCGCGATATCACCGAGTGGTACATCGCCACCCGCGCCCGGCGCGACTACGTGCACAAGGTCTTCGAGAAGCAGTGCGAGATCGCTCTCGCCAACCTGGCGCGCGTCCACGCCGCGGTGGGCGATCGGGTGGACGTGGCCTTCATCTGCGGCACCGACTTCGGGACCCAGAAGTCCGCCTTCTGCTCGGTGGAGAGCTTCGACGAGCTCTGGTTCCCGTACTACAAGCTCGTCAACGACTGGGTGCACAAGCACACCAACTGGAAGACGTTCAAACACTCCTGTGGATCGGTGGCGCGGTTCTATCCGTCGTTCATCGAGGCCGGCTTCAACATCATTAATCCCATACAGTGCTCGGCCGCCGGCATGGAGCCGGAGCGGCTCAAAGCCGAGTTCGGCTCCCGGTTGGTGTTCTGGGGAGGCGGCGTCGACACGCAACAGACGCTGCCGTTCGGCACGCCCGCCGAAGTGCGTGAGCAGGTGCTGCGTCGGTTGGAGATTTTCGCGCCCGGCGGCGGCTACGTCTTCAACGCCATCCACAACATCCAGGCGCGCACCCCGGTGGCCAACATCGTTGCCATGCTGGAGGCCGTGAAGGAATTCAACGGTTGAGGTACAGTCTACAGATATGAACCGTAGAGCTTTCACCGTTGCCTCGGCGGGCGCGGTTTCCGCCGGCCTGGCCTCGGCGGCCGGCCCCAAGAGGGCGATCATCGAGACGGGCCTCTACCGGCTGCGTAACTCGGCGGATGGCCAGGCGCAGCGCGTGACGGACTTCCTTCGGGACACGCTGCTGCCGGCGTTCCGGCGCGCCGGGACGGGTCCGGTCGGCTGCTTCCGCAACCTGATGGGCGGTCCCGAGGGTCCCTTTGTCCTCTGGATCACGTCCTATCCCGGATGGGCGGCGATCGAGACGGTCGAAGACAAGCTCGCCGCCGACAAGCAGTTTGCCAAGGGACTGGAGGCGTTCGGGACCCGGCCGGGCCTGAACTTCGTGCGCTTCGAAAACACCCTGCTGCGCGGCTTCGAAACGATGCCGGACATCGTGCCTCCGCCCTCCGGAGAGGGGCGCGCGGCGCGCGTGTTCGAGATCCGCACCTACGAGTCGAACAGCTCGGTCACCCTCCACCGGAAGATGAAGATGTTCGACGACGGCGAGATCGGCATCTTCCGCCGCCTCGGCATGAACCCGGTCTTCTTCGGCGAGACGGTGGTCGGGCGCAACCGGCCCAACCTGACTTACATGCTGGCCTTCGACGACCTGGCGCACCGCGAGAAGGCGTGGCGCGCCTTCGCAAGCGACCCGGAATGGCAGAAGATGCGTGTGCTGCCCGGCCTCAGCGACGCCGAGGTCGTCTCCAACATCAACAACTACATGGTGTCCCCTCTGCCCTTTTCGCAGATTCGTTGAGGATTTATGGCGCCGCCTCCGGGCCTGCCTGCCGCGCTTCAGTCGGTGGCCGAATCCCTGCTGATCGGCCTGCTGGTGGGCTTCGAGCGCGAGGCCGCGCAGGCCGCGCAGAGTGAGCGTCACGCGGGGTTCCGCGATTTCATCCTGATCTCGCTCACCGGCTGCATGTGCGGGTTGATGGAGATCCCCTGGTTGACCGCCGCCTCGCTGCTCTCGATCGCGCTGCTGCTGGCGGTGTTCCACTACAAGCTGCCCGAGCGGGGCGGCGTCACCACCGAGATGGCCGCGGTGGCCACCTTCAATCTGGGCTATCTGACCTCGACCCACGCCATCGCCGGCGGGGCCACCCTCGCCATCGGGCTGACCATCGTCATCGTGGCCTTTCTGGAAGCCAAGCGCGCGATGCAGACCCTGGTGCGGGAGACGATCACCGAGACCGAGTTCCGCGACACGCTCCGGTTCCTGGCGATCATCTTCATCATTTTCCCGCTGCTTCCCGTGGGCGAGTTCGGACCCTACCAGTTCTTCTCGCCGCGCCGGGTCTGGTTGTTCGTCATCCTCGTCTCGTCGATCTCCTACGTTGGCTACTTCCTTCAGAAGTTCCTGGGCGCGGGACGCGGCCTGGCGCTGACCGGACTTCTGGGCGGGCTGGCCTCGACCACCGCGGCCACCGCGGCGTTCGCCAAGGACGCGGCCGAGACCCCGGCGAATCTCCGCCCGTTGTGGCAAGCCGCCGTCATCGCCAACGCGGTTCAGTTCCCGCGGATCACCGCCATCCTGTTCGTGATGAGCCCGTCCCTGGCTCTGGCGACCCTGGCCCCTCTTGCGGTGATGGCCGCCGCCGGCCTCGCGATGGCCTACCTGCTGTCGAGCCGGGACAGCCGGCGCGCCCACGCCCTCGTCCCTGTGAGCAACCCGTTCCGCCTGTGGCCGGCCCTGAAGTTCGGTGTTCTGTTCACCGCGATCCTGCTGGCGGGCAGGGCCGCCGCCGCCGAGCTCGGCGCCGAAGCGGTCTACTGGACCAGCCTGGTGGCCGGCTCGGTGGACGCCGACGCCGTCGTGGTGACGGTTTCCGATCTGTTGGGCGCGGGCCGGACCTCGATGCCCGTCGCCGCCGCCGCGGTGCTGATCGCGCTGGCCTCCAACGCCGTCCTGAAAACGGGATTGGCCTTCTACGCCGGAACGCGAGCCTTCGGCTGGCGGGTAGCGGCGGCGTTCGCCATAATGTTCGCCGCCGGCACCGCCGCCTACTTCGTGGCTTTCTGAGGCGCCCCCGGCTGGCAACCGAAATCCCAAAGCTGGATATTCCCCTTGCCTTCGGTGTACTGATAGACCGCGTACTCCCCCGCCGCCAGCGGCTTCATCGGCCAGATCTTGTACACGTCCTCGGCCACCTGGCGGCGGAAGACCTCGACCGTCTCCATCTCGTCGACGATCTCCTTGCTCACCGGGACGATGGTCCACTTCTGCGCCACGCGCGACTCTTTCTTCACCGCCAGCTTGACGATGCCGAACCGCTCCTCCGCCGACAGGCGGATGTAGAACTCCGGCGTGTCCATCGCCACGGTGAATGTCGATCGGGCGCCGTCGATCTCCACCGTCGCTTTGCCCGACACGACGGGCGCGGGCGAGAGGATCTTGAGCACCGACCGGCTCTTGCTGGTGACGATCTTCGACACGGCCTGCTTGAGCGGGCGCAGATCCTTGCCGTCCACCAGGTAGGCGCCGTTGTCCACCGGCACGCGCGCGGCTTCGCGCCGCTGTTCGCGCTCGACCCTCTCCTCTGCGTCGATGGCCGCGGCCTCCTTGCGCCGCGTCTCCTCGCGCTGTTTCACCTCGGCCTCGGTACGCTTCAGGTCGACCAGTTCGAAGGGGATTTCTTCCCAGTCGCTGCGCTCGACGCTGTAGTAGCGCACGCGGTCGCCTTCCACCTTGTACTCGCGCACGACGTGGTAGCTGCCGTCCTTCAGATAGAGCTTGACGTTCGCCGCCGCCAGGGGCAGCACCAGAAGTAGTGCCAGCAACAGGCGCCGCATGGGGTTCCTGCCCTCCATTCTAGACCGGCCGCATGTCATCATTGAGGCAAGGGCTATGCGATACCGCAGACTCGGACGGACCGGATTTGAGATCAGTGAAATCGGCTACGGCGCCTGGGGCGTCGGCGGCAAACAGTGGTTGGGAGGCAACGACGAGGAGTCGGTGGCGGCCTTGCGGCGCGCCTTCGAGTTGGGGCTCAACTTCATCGACACCGCGCTCGCCTATGGCGACGGCCACAGCGAGCAACTGGTGGGGGCGCTGGTGCGCGAGGCGCCCGGCAAGGTCTACGTGGCGACCAAGGTGCCGCCCAAGAATCAGCGCTGGCCCGCGCGCCCGGGCATCCCCATCGGCGAGGTCTTTCCTTACGATTACGTGATCCGCTCGACCGAACAGAGCCTGCGCAACCTGAAGATGGAGACCGTCGATCTCCAGCAGTTGCACGTCTGGAACCCGGAGTGGCTGGCGTCGGAGGAATGGCGCCGCGCGCTGGAAGATCTGAAGTCGAGCGGCAAGGCGCGCGCCGTCGGTATCTCCATCAACGACCATCAGCCGGATTCCGCCCTCGGCCTGATTGAGACCGGCCTCATCGACACCGTGCAGGTCATCTACAACATCTTCGACCAGACGCCAGAGCGCAACCTGTTCCCACTGTGCCTGAAGCGCGGCATCGGCGTGCTGGCGCGCTGCCCGCTGGATGAGGGCGCGCTCACCGGCGCTATCACCGAGGCGACCGAGTTCGAGCGCGGCGAGTTCCGCTACTTCTATTTCCGTGGCGACCGCAAGAAGCAGGTGGTGGAGCATGTGAACGCTCTGCGAAAGAGTCTGGAGGGCGTGCCCGGCACCCTGGCCGAAATCGCCCTGCGATTCTGCCTGTCGCAGCCGGCGGTCTCCTCCGTCATTCCGGGGATGCGAAAAGTCCGAAACGTGGAGAGCAGCTTGAGCATCTCGGAAAGAGGGGCGTTGGAAGCCCCAATCCTGGAGGAGCTAAGAAAGCATGTGTGGGAGAAGAATTTCTATAGCTAGCCTGTTCCTGCTCGCCGGACTGGCGCAGGCGCCGGCGGCGGATTACTTTCCCCTGGAGGCGGGCAACCAGTGGATCTACCGCGCCGCCGGCAAGTCGCAGACCATGACGGTCGAGGTGGTCCGCACGGTGGTGATGGCGAACCGCGCCTATTCCTACGTGACCGGATTCCCAGAGGGCGACCTCTATCTGCGCATGGGCGACGACGGGACGATGTACTCCTACAACGCCGAAACCGGCAAGGAGGGCGTCTGGGCCGCCTTCGGCGCCGCCGAGGGAACCGAGTACGACACCGTGATCGGCTCGTGCAACCCCCGGGCGCGCATCGCCTCACGGGCCGCCAAGTACGAGGGAGTCGTCGGATCGTTCACGACCGCGCTCCGCATCGTCTATCCGCCGGCCTCGTGCGCCGACGCCGGCATCACCGAGGAGTTCTACCTGCCCTGGGTTGGCCTGGTGCGCCGCATCCACACGACCATCGCGGGGCCGGTGGCCTACGAACTGATCTACGCCCAACTGGGCGGAGTCACGGTGATCGCGGGACAGGGGCTTGGGTTCGGCGTGGCGATCGACCGCGCTCTTTACACCGTGAACCTGATGCCGCCGGTGGATGCGACCAAGGCCGTGCCCGAGATGACGCTCCGCATGACCCTGCACAACTGGACCGGCACGGCGGTGGACCTCAACTTCGGCTCCGGACAGAGCTACGACGTGGTGATCCGCAACTCGAGGAACGAGACCGTCTACCAGTGGTCGGAAGGCAAGGCCTTCACCATGGCCCTGCGCTACGAGAAACTGGGGCCGCGCCAGGAGCGCAGCTACGCCGTCATCATCCCCTTGGCCGGCAAGGACGGCCAGCCCCTGCCTCAGGACACTTACACCGTGGAAGCGTGGCTGACCGCGGGTGCCGGGAAGCTGTACAAGGCCACGACCGCGTTCCAGATCCAGACGGTGTACTGACCGGCTGCTATCGCTGGTGACGCGAGGCCTCGCGGTCCGGACCGCGGCGTTGGGACTGCGCTTCCTGATGTCTGCGGCGGACGGCGTCCTGCTATTCTGAAGATTCGCCGACACCACGGGCAACCGCAGGAGGATGGAATGAGTACGAAGACCAGAACGGCCCTCAAAGTCAAGCTTTACCGCTCCGACCTGCCGATCATCGAGGAAGGCGCGGCGGATACGGTGCAGGCCGCGGCCGAAGCCGGCGGCGGCGTGCTCCGCTGCTTTCCGAGTTTCGTGGGACGCAAATTCTGCCTTCCCGGCAAGAACCTGGAGTTGGTGGATTCGGACTACTTCCCCGAGGGCCCCAACGGATGGGCCATCGATGAACGGTGGAACGGCAGCGCGATCCTCGCCGATACCGGCAACGGAATCCACGGCGAAGGGCTGTGCCACTTCCATCACCCGGACGGATTCCTGATCCCGATGGATGCGGCGGTGCACGGAGCGCCGGCGTTCATGGTGGGTCCGATGTACCGGACCCTGGGCGGCACCGGCTTCTACAACAAGGAGTTCGACAACCTCTACCCTCTCGGGCACCACATGCATCCGTGGAAGCCCGAAGCGTACAACTTCAACGCCTGGCGCAACAAGCGCTAATGCACTACGTGACCGAAGAGATGCTGGCGGATGCCGTGCGCGCCTTCATCGCCGGCAGGGACAACCATCTTCGCAGCCACGCCCGCAACCTGCTGGTCCGGATGGGCACCGGGTTCTTCACCCCGACCCGAATCCTGCACGGCCCGGCCGCGGTCAACACGGAAGAGCCGCAGCGGGACCGGGACGACTTCCGCTTCTATCAGAGTCACGTGCTGTGCCCGGACGGCGAGGTCTTCCTGGGGCAGGAATTGCTCTATCGCCATCTGCCGGAGGGACTGGAAGGAGAGGACCGCGTGCAGCGCCTGGTGGCGGACATCGACATGCGGCGCAACAAGGACCCGTACATCGTGGAGAAGCACCTGCTGTTGCCGGTCGTGGACCCGGCAGTGAGCGGCGGCGGTTTCCGCGATGAGTGGCGGGTATACGGCAAGCCCAACGGAGACGAGCTGTTCAGTCTGCGGCAGTTTGAACTCGCGCCCCGCGCCGAAACGGTGCTGAGGGGGCCGGCGGCATTGTGTATCATCCATTTCAGCCACGGGAAGGGAACCATCGGCAACCACCCGGTCGAGGTCAAGTCGGGGATTCGCCTGGGCGAGCCGCTGTACGACGAGTTCGTCCTCCCCTACGACGCGGCAAAGAATGGCGCCGGCGTGCGGTTGGTGAATACCAGCGATACCGAGCCGCTGGTGGGCACGCGCTGCTGGGGACCGGAAGCGTGGGGCCACAAGATGCCCAAGGCGCCGTTTGAGACCTGGGTTGACTGAGCCCGGTTTTCGCCTTCAGAGGGTTGACGAAGCGGCGGGCCCTGCCCCTCGCCGCGGCTCGTAGATGCAGAACGGTTCCTCGCCCAGGTAGTTGCCGGTAG
>CAYOTD010000086.1:0-10820 GCA_964406685.1 uncultured Solibacteraceae bacterium
CGCTCTGATCGGCATCAGATCGGAATGACTGATCGACATCATCGGAATCCCCAGTGGAGTGATGAGCGATTCCAGGCATGTCGCCTTCCAGTTCACCGCAGCGAGGAGAGAAGATGCGATCAAAACCGCTGGAAAGTCGATTCCCATAACAGCCGACTGGCCGAAACCGAGTCGAGTGTAAGCCCCACACCATCCTGACGGCTCAAACAGTGGCCGTGTGAGGTCTTGCCGAAGATACTCACGAATGTTGAAGAGCTTCTGATCCCGCGCTCCGTGCCAGTAGTCAAATCCAAGCAGTCCGAAATAGAGCAGCGTTTGTAGAACTCCAAGTATTAGCGGAAACCAACGAGATCTCAGGGCCACATTGTATTCGACAGCGATACGCGTCGGCTTGTTCCCTTGCGCCGAGTCGCGTGGCCCTAACGGATCTCAACGGTGACGGTGAGGTTCGGTCGTATTGGCGGGATCGGGAAGCGGTGCACATCCGAGTGCATCCTCGACCTCCTGGTCAGGGCCCAAGAGGTCTTCGAACTCATGGGACAGCAAGTCGATCAAGACACGGGGGCAACGACCAACACAGTCCAACATCCGGGTCAGAATAGGGTCCACGGTGCACCCTGTTTGGACCCTGATTACAGGGTGGAAATGTCTGTAAGTGTTTGAAAAGGTTGGTCGGGGCGAGTGGATTTGAACCACCGGCCTCCTGGTCCCGAACCAGGCGCTCTAGCCAGGCTGAGCCACGCCCCGACTTCACTCTCAGTTTAAACCCTTGCACCGGGAGGCGCAAGCGCGTTCGATGGCGTCAGATCGCGGCGCCGTTAACGCGCACATTGCGTCGGATGAGGCCCTTGACGTGTTCCAGGACGTCCGGTTTGGCGACCTGGTCGAAGGCGCAATCCTCCAGGCGGATGTTCTCGATCGGAGATTCCGGATAGCCGCGGAGATAGAGGGCGTAGTTGCTCTTCTTCGAGGTGACGCGGCGCACCTCGATGTTGCGCACCGTGGGCTTGAACTTGCCGGTGTTGCCCTCCTCGTAGTGGAAATCCACGTGAACGATGGCGTCGGCCACCTGGCCGACCGTCACATTGCGCATGTAGATGTTCTCGATCACGCCTCCGCGGACGGAGTTGGTCTTCAGGCGCAACGCGCGATCCAGGCGCGGGCTGTCCATGCGGCAGTCCTCGGCGAAGATGTTGCGCGCGCTGCCCGAAATCTCGCTCCCGATGGTCACGCCGCCGTGGCCGTCCTTCATCTGGCAGCCCTGGATGACAATGTTCTCCACGGCCATGCCCACGCGCCGCCCGTCGTTGTTGCGGCCCGACTTGATGGCGATGCAGTCGTCGCCGGTATCGAATACGCAGTCCTTGATCAGCACGTCGACGGAGGACTCCGGGTTGCAGCCGTCGTTGTTCGGCCCGTGCGAAGAGATCCGCACGCCGCGCACGGTGACGTTGCGGCACAGGCACGGATGAATCTCCCACATGGGCGAGTTGAGGATCTCGACGCCCTCGATCAGCACGTTCTTCGAGCGGTAGGGCTGGATGAAGTTGGGGCGCAGGAAACCGCCGTCGCCGAAGACGCGCTTCTCCGGCGGCACGCCCTCCTCCGTCATCCTGACGAGCAGATTCCGCGCCTTGTCCTGAGTGGAGCCGCCCGCCGCCGAAGCGGGCCTGCGGCGACCCTTCCACGGCCACCAGTGTTGCTGGCCGGCCTGACCGTCGAGGGTCCCCGCGCCGCTGACGGCGATGTTCTCCTGTTCGAAGGCATAGATGAGCGGCGAGTAGTTCATGCACTCCATGCCTTCCCAGCGAGTGAACACCACGGGAAGGTACTTGCGCGGGTCGCGGTCGAACAGCAGGGTGGCGCCGGCGGCGACGTGAAGGTTCACGTTGCTCTTCAGGTGGATGGCGCCGGTGAGGAACCGGCCCGGCGGCACGACGACGCGCCCTCCACCGGCCTTGTTGGCTGCGGCGATGGCGGCGCGAATGGCCTCGGTGGAGTCCTTGACTCCATCGCCGACGGCGCCGTAGCGCGTGATCTCGAAATCACGGTTGGGGAATGACGGCGGCCTGATGCGGGCGAGGATCACCGGGACGGCATCCCAGCCGGAGGCCGCTTGCGCGCGCGCTGCCGCCGAAGCCGCGGCGGTGTACAGGAACGAGCGTCTGTCGATCATAGCTTCACCAGGCTTGCCAGTCTGACCCGGTCGCCGCCGCGCTCGATACTGCGATAGCCGGCGATGCCGACCAGGCTGGAGTACGCGCCGGCGATGCTGCCGGCTTTCAGGCCGAGCGGGTCGGCCGCGCCCGGGTTGCGGAAGATCTGGTCGCGCACGCCCGGGTCGGCGCCGCCGTGCCCGCCCTCGCGCGTCTCCGCCTTGACGATCTCCGACTTGCCGAAGTTGCGCGTCAGGCGGACGTGGTGGTCGTGGTAGTCCGGGGCGTCGTACATGTTGAAATCCAGACGGCCCTTGGTCCCGTTGATGCCGATTTCCTGGCCCTCATACGGCATGAAGGTGTTGGCGGTGTAGGTGAGCCGGGCGCGGTTCTCGTACCGCACCAGGACGGAGAAGGTGTCGTAGATGTTGCAGTCCTGGCGCCACACGCAGCCGTCGGCCTGGTAGCCGTCCTCCGATTCGCAGGCCACGTAGAGCTTCATGGCCCGCTCATCCTTGGTGATGTCCCAGTAGAACTGGCAGCGGTCCTTGTAAGGGCAACCGCGGCAGCGGGTGCCGCGGAAGGGATTGTTCCTGCCATAGAAACGCAGGTCACCCCAGCCCATGACTTCCACCGGGATCGAGTCGACCCACCAGTTCACCTGGTCGAAGTGATGGCACGACTTGGTGACCAGCAGCGTTCCGGATATCTCCTTGATGCGGTGCCAGCGGCGGAAGTAGCTGGCCCCATGGCTGATGTCGAGATATTCCTGGTAGTCGATGGAAATCACGTCGCCGATGGCCTTCTCCATCAGCAACTGCCTGACCTTCATCGCCTGCGGGTAGTGACGCGCGTTGAAGGCGACGGTGAGCTTGCGGCCGTACTTCTTCTCGGCGTCCAGGATGGCCTGGCACTGTTGCTCGTCGGTGCACAGCGGCTTCTCGGTGATCACGTCGACGCCCAGTTCCATGGCGCGAATGATGTAGAGGTAGTGGCTGGCGTCGGTAGTGGTGACCAGCACGGCGTCGGGCTTGGTCTCGGCGATCATGCGGTCGAAGTCGGTAAAGGTCGGAGCGCTGGAGCCCATCATTTCTTTGGCGACCTCGACCCGCTTGGGGTTGATGTCGGCCAGACCGACGATCCGCGCCACGTCGCCGTAATTCTGTACGATGTCCCGGCCCCAGTGTGTGCCCCGGCTTCCGGTCCCGACCTGCGCGATCCGCAGGAGGCGCGACGGCTGGGCGGCAGGGAGCGACGCCGCGGCGGCCAGGGCAACAAAGTCTCGACGGCCTAGAGTGGTGAGCATAGCTTCTCCTGTCGTTCTATAGTATTCCTTTGGCACACACAACTCTCGAAGGAAACATCCCCGGCCGCGGTTGCGCCCGGGTTGAGTGCGAAGACGGCCGTATCCACAGCGTGACCCTCCTCGGACCCGAAGAAGCCGGCCACTCCATCCTGAGTCCGGGGCTGGTGGACATCCAGGTAAACGGCTTCGCGGGGGTTGACTTCGCGAGCCCCACGCTGGAGCCGGAAGAGGCGGAGAGCGTTCTGGCTCCTCTGTTCGCCACCGGCGTCACGAGTTTCTGCCCCACCCTCGTCACCAATACGCAGGAGCGTTTTCTACACAGCTTCCGGGTGCTGGAGGCGGCGCGCCGGATGAGCCCGAAATTCGCCCGCGCCGTGCCCTGTTACCATCTCGAGGGGCCGTTTCTCGATCCCGGCGGCGCGCACGGCGCTCACGATCCTTCGCTGATGCGGCCGGCCAACTGGCACGAGTTCAGCCGATTGCAGGAGGCTGCGGGCGGCAATATCGGGATTGTGACCATTGCGCCGGAGGTGGAAGGCGCCCTCGACTTCATCGCCCGGGCGCGCGCGGCCGGTATCGTAGTAGCGCTGGGCCATACGATGGCCACCCCCGAACGGATTCACGAGGCGGTGGCGGCGGGAGCCACGCTGAGCACGCATCTCGGCAACGGCTGTCCGGGAATGCTCGACCGCCACGCCAATCCTTTGTGGGCGCAGATGACCGAAGACAGCCTTTACGCCAGCATCATCTGCGACACCTTCCACCTGCCGCCGGACGTGGTGAAGGTCATCTTCGGGATGAAGGGGAAGGACCGCACCATCCTGATCACGGATTCCACCCATGTCGCGGGGCTGCCGCCCGGGCCCTACAAGCTGGTCAACACGGACATCGAGCTGCTTCCGACCGGGAAGCTGATTCGCGCCGATGGGGCCTGCCTGGCCGGGTCGGTGTTGTCCATGGATCGTGCGGTTTCCGTGTTCCAGCGGCTGTCGGGCGGCTCTCAGGCGGATGCGTACCATGCGGCCACGGCCAGCCCCGCGCGGCTGCTGAACCGGCGCGACGTTTGCGCGGGAGTTGTTCCCGGCGAGCCGGCGAACCTGCTGGTGTCCCGGTTCGGCGCCGAGAGGCTTGCCGTGGAGAGCCTCTACCTCGGCGGAGAGGCCGTCTACCCGCCTGAAGCGTAGCCGTCCGGAGGAGAAGCCCGCTAGAATGGAGAGCAAGTAAGCGGGTTTCTTTCGTGTCGTCTACAGATATGGCGAACGTCTGGCTGCACCGCTACGCAGTCCTTCTGGTTGTCTCGACGCTGTTCCTCGTGATGGCCGGCGCCTCGGTGACCAGCAACGATGCCGGGCTGTCCGTGCCCGACTGGCCGCTTTCCTACGGCAAAGTAATGCCTCCGATGACGGGCGGCATCTTCTACGAGCACGGCCATCGCATGGTCGCCACCGCGGTCGGCCTGATGACCATCGTGCTGGCCGCGTGGCTCTGGAGGTCGGATGAGCGCCGGTGGATGAAGTGGCTGGGACTGGCGGCACTGGGGGGCGTCATCGTTCAGGGCGTGTTGGGCGGGATGACTGTGATCTTCCTGCTTCCGCGTCCGGTGAGCATCGCGCACGCCTGCCTGGCCCAGTTGTTCTTCTCGACCACGGTGGCCATCGCCCTGTTCACCTCGCCGGGATGGAGGCGGGGGGCGCAGGTGGTCGAGGATGCCGGCACCCCGTCGCTGCGCGCCTTGGCGGTCTGCGTGCCGTTGGCTTTGCTCTGCCAGTTGGCCCTGGGCGCGGCCTACCGCCACAGGCTCACCGGCCTGATCCCGCACGTGGTCGGAGCGTTGGTGGTGGCCGGCATCGTATTGATCGTGGCGATGTTCGTCCTTGCGCAGTTCGGCTCGCACCGGGCGCTGAAGAAGCCGGCTCAGGCACTGGCCGGAGTAACTCTTGTCCAGGTATTTCTGGGAATCGCGGCGTACATGAGCCGCATCAGCTATGTTGAGACGGCCCGGCCGGAGCCGGTGATGGTGCTGTTCACCGTTCTGCATGTGGCCGTGGGTGCGATGACCCTGGCCTCCGGCGTGGTGCTGGCCATCCAGGTGTTGCGCCATGTGAGCCGCGCAGAAGTGGGAAGCGCCGCCGCCGCGCAATGAGAGATTACCTCGAACTGACCAAGCCGCGCGTCATCTGGCTCATCCTGATGAGCGCGGCCATGGGCTACCTGTTCGGCGCTCCCGGCGCGGCTGACTGGTGGGTGTTGCTCCATTCGGTGCTGGGCACGGGCCTGCTGGCCGCGGGTACCTTCACCCTGAACCAGTGGTACGAGCGGGAGGCCGACGCGAAGATGCGGCGGACCCGCCACCGGCCTCTGCCGGAAGGGCGGGTGAGCCCTGTGCGCGCCTTTCTGTTCGGTGTCGCGTTGTCCATCGGCGGCTTCGCCGAGCTGTGGCTGGGAGCAAATCCGCTTTCCGCCTGGCTGGGAGCGTTCACGCTGCTCAGCTACCTGCTGGCCTACACCCCGCTCAAGCAGCGCTCGCCGCACTCGACCACGGTGGGCGCGGTTCCAGGCGCGATGCCCCCGCTGATCGGCTATGCGGCCGCCGGCGGGACCCTCACGGCGGAGGCCTGGATCCTGTTCGCCATCCTCTTCCTTTGGCAATTCCCGCATTTCCACGCCATCGCCTGGATGTACCGCGACGATTACGCCCGGGCCGGGATCCGCATGCTGCCGGTGGTGGAGCCGGACGGGAAATCGACGGCGCGGCAGATCGTGATGGCGTGCCTCCTGCTGATCCCGGTAAGCCTGCTTCCGGCTTTAGCTTCCATGACCGGCCGCGTTTACCTGTTCGGTGCGCTGCTGCTGGGGGCGGCGTTCCTCTACCACGGGTTGCGTGTCGCGGCCGACCGCAGCGCCGTCCGCGCTCGCGCGGTTCTGCTGGCGTCGGTCGTTTACCTGCCGCTGCTGTACGGGCTGATGCTGATCGACCGGATTCGGCTGTGATGGTCCAGGTCGAGGGGCTCGCCCGGCGGTTTGGGTCCCGGCAGGCGGTTCGGAACCTCTCGTTCGAGGTTGAGCCGAAGGCGATCTTCGGGGTCCTAGGGCCGAACGGTAGCGGCAAGTCCACCTTGTTCCGGATTCTGGCGACAATGCTGGCGCCCTCGTCCGGGACCGCGCGGGTGGCGGGATTTGACGTCCGCCAGGAGCCGGACCGGGTGCGGGAGCGCATCGGCGTTGTCTTCCAGTTCTTCAGCCTGGACCGGAAACTGACGGTGACGGAGAACCTGACCGCGCAGGGCCACCTGTACGGGCTGTCGGGAGCCGAGCTGCGCCGCCGGATCGACGCAGCTTTAACTCGTCTGGGTCTTGACGGCCGGCGCAATGACGTGGTCGGCACGCTCTCCGGCGGGCTCCAGCGGCGAGTCGAGATCGCGAAGGCGTTGCTGCATCAGCCTCAGGTGCTGCTGATGGACGAGCCGTCCACAGGTCTGGATCCGGGCGCGCGCCGCGAGCTGTGGGCCCACATCGAGGAGCTTCGTACCGGCGGGGCGACGATCCTGCTGACCACGCATTTCCTGGACGAAGCCGACCGCTGCGACCGGCTCCTGTTGATGCATGAAGGCGCTCGCGTGACCGAAGGGACGCCAGCGGAGTTGAAGGGTCGGGTAGGCGGGGATGTCGTAGTCCTGGAGGCGCTGGAGCCTGAGACGCTCGGTCGTGGCCTGAGAGAGCGCTTCGGTGTCACGCCGGTAACCACCGGCGGGAAGTTGCGGGTGGAACTCGCCGGCGGTCACCGCTTTGTGGCTGAAGCAATGGAAGCATTTCCGGGACTGATCGGGTCTGTTGAGCTGCACAAGCCGACCCTTGAGGACGTGTTCCTGGATCTGACGGGTGCTGTGATCGACGCCTGAGCGCCTGTAACCGATTTGTAATGATTCTGTAATTGAACAGTGACAGTCCCTGGGTACGCTGAAGAGGGAGATATCCTAATCCCAGGTGGCTTCTGAACTTCTGCTGGTCTCCATCATAGTCCTGGTCGCGCTCGCCTTCGACTTCATAAACGGCTTTCACGATGCCGCGAACTCGGTGGCAACGGTGGTCGCCACGCGAGTACTGACCCCGTTTCAGGCGGTACTGTGGGCCGCTTTCTTCAACTTTGTCTCCGCCTTCAGCTTTGGAACCGGCGTTGCCAAGACAGTGGGCAAGGGCATGGTGGATCTGAGCGCGGTGACGCCCTACGTGATTCTGTGCGGTCTGATCGGCGCCATCGTCTGGGACCTGCTGACGTGGTGGTGGGGATTGCCCACGAGTTCTTCCCACGCCTTGTTCGGAGGCTATGCGGGCGCGGCCATCGCTCGTACCCTCGACCCCGGAGTCCTGATCTGGGGCGGGTGGGTGAAAACCTTGGTGTTCATGATCGTCGCGCCGATCCTGGGCCTGGTTGCCGCCTACATCTTCATGATCGGGGTCTACTGGATCTTCCAGAAGTCGACGCCGCGCAATATGGACGTCTACTTCCGCCGGCTACAGCTCATTTCGGCGGCCGCTTTCAGCTACTCGCACGGCACTAACGACGCCCAGAAGACGATGGGGATCATCACCGGCGTGCTGGTAACTACCGGATTTCTGAAGACGTTCGATGTGCCCATCTGGGTAATCCTGTCGGCGCACGCCGCTATCGGCCTGGGGACCATGTGCGGAGGCTGGCGGATCGTTCACACGATGGGATCGAGGATCACGCGGCTGAAACCGCGCGGAGGCTTCTGCGCCGAGACGGCGGCGGCAACGTCCATTTTGATCGCGACCGAGGTGGGCGTGGGCGTATCGACCACCCACGTCATCACCGGTTCCATCGCGGGTGTGGGATCGATCCAGCGCCTGAAAGCCGTTCGCTGGGGAATCGCTGCGAAGATCGTTTGGGCGTGGCTGCTGACGGCGCCGGCGGCGGCGGTGGTCGCCGCGGCCGCTTACGGTATCCTCCGGATCTTCGGACTGGGCCAGTAGCGCGGCTCGGTCAGGCGAATTGGGCTGCGAGCCGGCTCGAGCTCAACCGCACGCCTTCCATGTAGGCGAATTGGAAGCTGCCCAGCGACTCCAGCGACGCGGCGTCCGGAGTGCCGCCCGATTGACCGCCCACGGCCGCTCCGAGCAGGCTCTGCATCAGCTCGCTGATGTCGGCCGTCTCTTCGCTGTCGAGCGAGCCGTCGATGGTGACAGCCACCGACATGCCGCTGGCGGAGTAGGTGGAGTTCGACCAGACTGCCGAGTCTCCGCTGACCGCGCCGGCCGCGCTGTTGCTCAGTTGATCCAGCGCAGCGAAAAAGATGCTCACCTTGTCGCCGTCATCGGTGGTCACTTCCAGCGCGCCGGCTTTCAGGGAGATGGAATCCTGGCGTGATGCCTGGACGCGCGAGTCGCGCGCGCTTCGCTCCGGCCGGGATGAATGGTAGTGATGACGCACCCCAGGCGGCGCCCACCGGGCCAGGCCCGGGTCCCCGTGTACCCTCATATTGCTGCCCTCAACGGCCTTATCGGTGTTGCGGGGGAGGATGTGAGTCCGACGGAAAAGGAATCAAGCCACGGATGAACGCGGATGAACACGGATAGAAAACTCCGAATCCTTTGCTTGTTCCTATCCGCGTTTATCCGCGTTCATCCGTGGCTTAATTTCCTACGCTATCGCGGCGCGGTTGGCCCAGATCTTCTCGAAGGCCTTTCCCCACTGATCGATCAGCTCGGGGGCCTCGCCGTGCACCAGCGGCATGAAGATGTGGCAGGCGTTCACTTCGGTGCTGCCGGGCATCGACTGCGGGATCGTCACCGGATGATGCCACCACTTGGACTCGGCGTAGATCTTGTACTTGTGCTGCTCGGGATACTCCCAGACGCTGGCGTTGACGCCTTCCGCTTTCAGCGCCTTGAGCAGCTTGTCGCGCGTGAACCCGGCCTTCCTCTCGTCCAGCAGGAGCATGCTAGCGTTGTAGTAGACACGCTTCTGGTCCTGGCGCACGCGCGGCTCGCTCAGGCCCGGCAACTGGGTGATCCGGTCGTTCAGCTTGCGGATATTGCTGGCGATCACCGTATTGCGCTCGTCCAAACCCTGCAACTGCTGGCGCACCACTGCGGCGGCGAACGGGTGCATGCGATACTTCTGTCCGAATCCCGTGCCGTCGTAGGCCCGAATCGGGCTGTCTTTGGGAAACTTCGGAGGATCTTCGTAGTGGCCGAAGGCGGCGGCGCGCTCGAAGTACTCGCGGGTCTGGTACATGCCCATGCCGCCTTCCACCGCCGGCAGGACCTTGGTGGTCTGGAAGCTGTAGATGCCCATGGCGCCGAAGGTGCCCACTTTGCGGCCCTGCATTTCGGCGCCGTGCGCGTGCGCGCAGTCCTCGAGAACGATGAGACCCTTCTCCTTGGCCCAGTCGCAGATCTTGTCCATCTCGCAGGGTAGGCCCCAGGAGTGCATCGGGACCACGACCTTGGTGCGCGCGGTGAGTTTCTTCTTGGCGTCGTCCAGGTCGAAGCACGCCGTTTTGGGGTCGATATCGACGAACACCGGCACGTAGCCGAAGAAGCGCAGCGGCAGGCAGGTGGCGAAGAAGGTATAAGAAGGCACCAGGACGTCGGTGCCGGGCGGCAAGTCGAGGGCGAAGAACATGCTGGTCAGGGCGCTGGTGCCGTTCATGTGCGCTTTGACGAAAGGCGCCTTGGTGTACTCCTGCCATTCCTTCTCGAACTTCGGCAGTTCTTCATAGAACTTGCCGCTGTCGATCATGTCGTGCAGCGCCTTCTTCTCCGCCGCGGCGTAACGCGGCCAGCGGGACAGCGCGGTCTGCTTGGCCACCGGGAAGGTAACCGTCTTAGGGCCGCCGAACAGCGCCAGCGGAGTGCGGCCCGGCGCGGCGGCGGCCTTCATCGTGGCGCCTAACCCCACAAGCCCCGCGCTCTTGCCGACAAACGATCGCCGGGTCTCAGAACTCAACACTCTCGACATCTTTCGCTCTCCTTGCGGCCGGTTCAGCGGCCGATGAGGTTTCGAATCGCCTCTTTGATACGGGCCTCGGACCCCGGGGCGGCGTAAGAGGCGCTGGGTTCGTATCCTCCCTCAGTATACGCTCTGTCGGTGCACAGATAGCCCGGGCTGATGTCGCCGTAGCCGGCCATGGCGACGAACTCCTTGGGACGCAGACCGATGGCGAATTCCTGGAACTCAAGCATAGGCTCGCCGGGCAGATGCACGATGCGGACCTCTCCCAGGGCCAGCAGAACCGCCTCCAGCGGTTCGGTGCGCGCGGCAAACGCGGCGCCGATGGCCGCGCGGACCACCTCGACCTCGGAAGCGCCGAGGGCGGCGGGCGGAAACCGCACCT
>CAYOTD010000086.1:10830-11363 GCA_964406685.1 uncultured Solibacteraceae bacterium
CTTGAGCCGAAGCGGCTCCACGCGCCAATCCAGCCCGCTCGCCTTGCGGAACCGCGCTTTGCCGTTGGCCTCGCGAAGCGCCGCGGTCAGACGGGCGGCCAGCTCCTGGCGGGCGCGCTCGGAGCCGTCGTTGTACTTGCCCACAGTCACGTTGCCGGATGCTCCGGTGAAATAGATCTGGGGGACGCCGGTGGCCCGCTCCACCGCCTCGCGCGCGGCCGAGACGAAATCGCCCGAGATGGTGCCTTCGCAGCAGAACGTCTGCGGGTGCGTGGCGTAGTAGTGCAGGCGCACCAGCACCTTGCCGCCGCGCGCCAGGGTGACGGTGCGCAGCAGCGGGTCGATGGGCCCCTCGGGCAGGGCCGCCATCTCGGGCTGCTTGGCGCCACCGCTGTATCGGGTGAGGAGTTTGCCTTCGGCGTTGCGGATGCGGCGGGCGGAGGCCACGCGCTCCACGCGGGTCTCGCGCACGCCCACGCGGTCGAACGGCTCCAGCCGCGCCACCGCCTGGCGGACGGCCTCCGCCATGCGGC
>CAYOTD010000087.1:0-11322 GCA_964406685.1 uncultured Solibacteraceae bacterium
CGGCTCCAACCCATGCAGCATCCACTGGAACGTGCTCGGCCGGGGCGCCTCCAGATCGTCCGCGATCACAATCACGTCCGGTTTCAGAAAGACGATGTGCCGCCGCGCACGCTTCAAACGCCCCTCGTAGGCCTCGGTGGCGTCACCCTCGACGTAGTCCAGCCCCTCTTCAAACCGCCACCGCACGATGCGTCCGCCCGGATCGAGCGTGGCGGACTTCTGGCCGGCTCCGTCCACCAGCACGGCGTTCTGCGCACGCGTGCTCCAGACCCAGCGTGTGTGAAAGGGGCTGCCATGCATGTCACGGTACGTGTTCCCAACCAGCAACGGCACTCCGTACGCGTTCAGCGTAAAGCTGTTGTGCGGTTCGTGCCCGTGACTGAATCGCCCCCGGGGGCTGGACTTGAACCGGATCTGCACGTTGTCGCGGGAATCCAGGAGGTTCGAATTCAGTATCGCCACACCCGTTCCGCGGAAGACCTTCGACGGCGGCAGACCCGCGGGCGGCTTCGGCTCCACCGCGGCCTCCGCGCTCCACAGGAAGTCCAGCACCGGCTCGCCCGCGGCGGCCGGTATCTTCCAGGCCTTGACCCACCACGACCAGTAGGGGTTGCGCGTCTGCCGGGCGTAGTAGTGCGAGGACCAATACCAGACGCCGGGCGGGTTGAAGGAGTCGTCTCCGAAGCCCAGGTCCGGCGATCCCGGCGGCGCCGAGTACATCGCGTAGTCGCCGTAGTGGGCGAAGAACGGTTTCCGGAAGACGTCGATCCCAAGCGTCTTCCGCGCCGTGTCGATCCAGGGCGCCAGCTTCATCATGTAGCCGCACAAGTACGACAGTCCTTCGTGCCAGCCGCCATCGTCGTCGGACCAGACCGGGTAGGCGGAGAAAAACTTCGACACGGCGAAGTGCAGGAACCGCTCCGATTCCGGAGTCTCATGAAACGTGGCGATGGCGTTTTCGCACAACTTGTGCCAGGTGCGGTTTTCGTGGCTGCCGTAGACGCGCGTGAAATGGCCTGCGCCCCGGCCGATCCCCGGGCGCTTCCAGGCGTCCTGGGCGCGCCGCAGCAGCACCGCGCGAATGCGCGCGCGCTCGTCCCCGGTGAACAGCGGCCAGCCCCAATCGTAGGCCCGCGCCAGACGATAGAGCATGGGCATGCCGCATTCGTCGTTGAGGGCGAAGTTGGTGGGACCGTCCGGGTCCCAGCCGGCCAGCAGGAGCGTGAACCGCCGCGCCGGCCCGGCGTACTTCGTCTCGCGCGTCAGCATCCAGGCGAACGTCAGCACCTCGGCCTCCTGCAAGGCCTTGACGGTTTGCAGGTGGTTTGGCCACCAGTAGCGCTGCGTGGCCGGAGTCCATCCGTTGGCGCGCACGGTGGGCTCGGGCGTGGGCTCGGCCCCGCACAGCCGGTCGGCCTCGTTGATGAGCGCGGCGTAGGTTTCCCGGCCGCCTTGCCGGGCCCAGGCGCGAAGCCCTTTCAGGTCCTCGGCGCGAACCAGCAATCGCGGGTGGCTTCTGGGAATGCGCCGGCGCAACTCCTCCAGAGTTGGCTGCGGGAACTCCACCGCGCCGGCGGGAACGGCGAAGCGGCGCGTCCTGCTCCAGGCGGAGACACTGCCGTTCTCCGCCGTGATGCGATAGCGCCAGTAGTAGCGGCCCGGCCGCAGGGCGCGATAATGCGTGTAGACGCTCCAGGGGATGCCCTCGATGGTGACCGGCCGCCGGAACTGCTCGTTCGCCGCCCACTGGACCGTGTAGCTGGCGGCTCCCTTCTCCTGCACCCAGGAAAGCGCCGGCGGGTTGACGGCGACGGATTCGCCCTCCCCCGGCCGGTAGCCCCATTCCCCCGCCAGCGGAGCGCGGTCGGGTGTCTGGGCAACAAGAACGCCAGCCAGCAACAGAGATCCGAACCAGTATCTGCGGGACATGCCTTGCGCCGTCCTTCGACCAGGATGTGTTAAGTGTTTTAGCGTCATTTGAACGACGGCCTGCTGTATCCGGGAGCGCCATGGAAAACGGCGGCCACTCCGTGATATCCTTTCGCTGTGCTGAGTGCATTGACAACATTGGACCAGTGATCTTCCCGGCGGCAGGGAAGAACGACTTGGCAGTGGGACTGGGCAAGCTTGGCACATGCCGCTGTGAAACGTTTATCTGCGGACCCGGCGCGAGCGCACGCCGGGCCCGGCTCTCCGGAAACCGGAGATAGGCCGGCTGCATCCGCAAGGGCAAGCATTGCCTCGCCCGCGAATCCGAACCTGAGGTGTTCCAGGTATGGTGAACATTAAAGACGTCGCGGCGCGAGCCGGCGTGTCGACGGCCACCGTCTCGCACGTCTTGAACGGCAAGCGCAAGGTGCAGCCCGCGACTCGAGAGGCCGTTCTCAACGCGGTGCGCGAGCTTGGCTACACGCAGAATGCCAACGCGAGGACTCTCGCCACCGGGCGGAGCGATTTGTTCGGACTCCTGATCTCCGACCTGCGCAACCCGTTCTTTCCGGACGTGGCGGCCGCCTTTCAAGAGCAAAGCCTCCTTCACAACGCGGACGCCCTGGTAATGAACACCGAGTATGACTCGCATCGCACGTTGAACTGCGTCCAGCGCTTGATCCGGTTGCGAGTGCCCGGCATCGCCTTCATGACGTCCCAGACCGACCCGCTGATCGAAGAACTGCTTCTCGACAAGGGAATCTGCGGAGTGTATCTCGATCTTGGCAACGTGGGGCGTCTGGTCGGCAATGTCGTGATCGACTACGACCAGGGGATTGCGCGCGCTCTTGGTCATCTCTGTTCCCTTGGCCATCGCCGCATCGGCTACATCGAAGGGACGACACAATTTCTCTCCGTCGCCCGGCGCAAGAACGCGTTCCTGGAGTCCGCCGCGAAGGAAGCCATCGAGAGCTGCACCATGGCCTCCGACTTCAGCATGCGGGGAGGCTACGTCGCCTGCTCCCAACTGCTGACGCGATTCTCGCCCACCGCCATCGTGGCGGTGAACGACCTGACCGCGATCGGCGCCATGCACTGCGCGCACGACCGCGGCCTGTCGATTCCGGGCGATCTCTCCGTCGTCGGCTTCGACGACGTCAACTTCGCCGAGTTCACCCAACCGGCTCTGACGACCGTGAGAATTCCACGATCCGAAATCGGCGCCCTCGCTTTTCGCGAGCTTTGGAAGATGGTTCAGGACCCGGACCACCTGGGATCCTCCCACCTGGTGGCGACCGAACTCGTCATCCGCGATTCGACCGCCTCTCCGAAAACCGCCTGAGCGCACCGTCCGCCCGTCAACGGTGCTGGCTCAGAAGTCCAGGCGGGCGTCGATCTGCATCGTCCGGTTTCCCCCCACTGTCATCCGGCCGAAGGTGGTGGAGGAAATGCTGGTGGTCGGAGTGTTGAAGGTATGACGGTTCAGCGCATTGAAGGCGTCGGCCCGGATCTGGAGGCGGTACTTTTCGCCGAAGGTGAAGCTCTTCTGGAGGCTGATGTTCTCGTTTCGCGCCCAGAAACCCCGGTACTGCGACATGCGGATTCCCGCCGTCCCCAGACTGTATCCGGCCGAGTCGCTGAACATGGACGTGTTCAGATACTGGGTCTTCGGGCTGGTGTACCAGTCCGAGTAGGCGATCGGAAAGATGCTGTCCCTGTCGAACGACGCATTCCTGATATCGCCGGAACCGATGTTGACCGGGTAGTATCTCCCGTTCCACCCGGAGAGGCTCTTGTTGGTGGTGAACGCCATCGGCTGCGGCGAGGCGTAGTTCGCGATGATCGAGGCGGACCATCCGCCCACGAGAAGGTTCAGGAACCTGCCGGCTCCGGAAAGGAACGCCTTGCCCCGGCCGACCGGCACGTCGTAATTGGCGTACACCTTGAAGACGTGCGTCTGGTCATACGCCGCGATGGTCTTGGCGAGCGCAAGGTTATAGTAGTCGGCCGGTCCGGTGTTGCTCAACTCGGCGGCCGTTTCCATATTGCTCAGGTTCTTCGACAGGACATAGTTCCCGTAAAGGCTGAGTCCCCTGGAAAACTGGCGGTTCACGACCACTTGAAGGGAGTGGTAGGTTGAGAAGCCCAGCGGTGCGCCGATCGTAGTCACCGTGGAGTTTCCGTAGACCTGAGGGTAGGGCCGCAAGGCGCCGCCCACGGTGCCGCTGTATCCGGCATACGGATAGGCGATTCCGTACTTCGCGGCATCCGCCGCGCATTTCACGGAGTTGCCCAGAGTGGATCCGTACGTGGCAAGGACCGAGGTGGGCAACTGATTCACAACCGAGAGTGAACCATTTGTCAGGCCGGTGCCCTTGTTCCCGACATAGCCGGTGTCGAGCAGAAGGCGGCCGGGCAGTTCTTTCTGAATGTTGAGGTTCCAGGTCTGCACGTATCCGGCGATGCCATAGCTCGGATCGAACCGGAAGGGGGCGCTTTTGCTGGCGTAGGAGACATCCTTGGAGGGAGCGATGTAGCGGTCGGTGGGAAGTCCGTTGTCCCAGTTGAAGGTGCCCGCCCACGGCTGGGTGGCATTGTAGGTGGGCGAGTAAGTCCCCGTCGCGGCGAAGAAGGTGTAGCCGAACGGAAGCGTGCCATTGTTGACGTCGCCTTCATAGTTGATGCCGTAGGCCGCGCGGATGACAAAACCCTTCCCGGCGCGATAGGCCATGCCGAAGCGCGGACTGAAGTTGTTCCAGTCTCTCTGGCCGAAGTACCGCTGGCCCGTACAACCCTCGCAGGAGCCCGCGAAGTCGTAGGCGCCGGGTAGTCCGCTGGCGGGATCGATCTTGCTCGTGTTCCAACTTACCCATCGGTCGGAGATCTCCACGTACGGAGGCTGGTACTCCCAGCGGACCCCCAGATTCAGCGTCAGACGCGGGCCGACCTTGAAGTCGTCCTGAAAGAACAGCGCCTGGAAGGTCTTCCTTCCGCCAATTGTGATGGGCTCGGACAGACCGAAACTGTAGACGTTTCCGAGCAGGTAGGAAGCGAAGGCGTGGCCGGCCGAGGTTCCGGCCAACGAGCTGTTGGGGATGGCCGTGGAGGTGGCGGAAAAGGTGAAGGATGGCCCCGCATACCTTCGCCGGTTTTGGATGAAACGGCGGAAATCGTAACCCGCCTTCATCAGGTGCCGGCCCTTGCTGAAGTTGACCGTATCGGCGATCCCCCATGTCGTGTCCGCCACATACCACAGATTGCCTGTCCCCGGGTTTGTGAACGTGGTCACGGCGCCGGAGCCCCAGGTGATCCCCGGGTAGCCGAGCGACTCCACGTTGGCGATGCCGAGCGCGGCGGCCTGGTTCTTCTGGTCGACAGGAAGAATCGAGTTAAGAAACCGGTTGGCGTGCAATGTGAGATGGTTCAAGACCGTCGGAGTGAGCGTCGAGTCGAATGACAGGCGCGGGTACTTGCCCGGAGTCCAGGAGTGGTTGACGGTGGCGAGCGGCCCGCCGTTCTCCAGGTCCTTGTTCACCAGTCCGCTGAGCGCGTTGCTGTCGTTGGTGTGGTAGATGAAGGAGCCGGACAGCTTGTGCTTCGCGCTGAAGTAATGGTCCATCTTCAGGGAAAAGAAATACTGGTCGGTCTCGTACGTCGCCGCGGCGATGGTCTTGTAGTTGTTCGTGAGCAGCGTCCTGCCGCTGGAGTCGGTCAGATTGGGAACGTAGTTCGCCTTCGCGATCGCGCCCAGATTGCGCGACACTTTGCTGATCCTGCTGGAGGGGATGATATTGCCGGGAAACATCTCGCCCGTCCACGAGCCGTTGGCCAATTGCCGGAAAGTGGACGGATCGTAGATCGCACCCTTCCCGCTGCTCTGAAGCAGCGCGCTCATGTCGCCGTCGTACATCTCCGTCAGGGGGATCGTCATGACGGACAGCGCCTGGCGGGTCCGTGAGATGTAGCGTTCGTAGCTCCCGTAGAAGAAGGTCTTGTTGCGGCCGTCGTAGATTTTCGGAAGGTAGACGGGGCCTCCAAAACTGCCCGCCATATCGAACTGCCGCACGGCCGGACGGGGAGAGCCGATCACTCCATACCAGAACGGCCTGGCGTTGAAGACTTCGTTCCATACGGACCCGAAGCCGCTGCCGTGGACCTCATTGGCGCCGGATTTCAGCACGATGTTGGAGACCGCCGCCTGCGCGCGGCCATATTCGGCCGATATGCCGCTGGTCTGGAAGTTGAATTCGCCGACGGCCTCCGGGGAGATCTTGTTGAAGCCATAGCCGCCGTTGGTAACCGCCGAGGCGCCGTCCACCAGCGACTCCTGGGCATAAGTCGTCGTGCCGTTGATGTGCGATGTAGTGCTATAGCGTGGATCGCCGGAGACGCCGGGCATGATCTGGTAGGCCAGGAACTCGATCAGGCGCCCGCCGTTGCCGATGGCCAACGCCAGGGAAGTGATATCCCTGGCGCCCAGCGTCGCCCCTACGTTGGCCGAGTCCGTCTGGAGGCGCGGCGCGGCGGCTGTCACTTCGACCGACTCGGTCACCGTGCCGGCCTCCAGTTTCACGTCGAGCCGGCGGACAGCGGCCACGCTGACCTCGATGTCGGGCCAGGTCACCCGCTTGAACCCCTGCATCTCGAAGCTGACTGCGTATACGCCGGCGGGAAGGCTTGGGATGAGGTAGTTCCCGACGCTGTTGGAGGCTACCGTGTGCCGCCCGCCCGTCGCGGCGTCCAGCGCGGTGACCTGCACGCCTGGAACCACCCCGCCGCTGGCGTCTGTGACTGTTCCGATGATGGTTCCGCGGCCCGTCTGGGCCGAAGCGGGGATGATTGCTGCAACCGCCAAGAGGATCACAAAAAGGTTGAATCGTCTCACGAAGTCTTTCTCCTTCCAAGCACTCAGCCTACGGGAACGGGCACCGCCGGACCGAGAGCGGAAATAAGCGCCCATTACATTCGGTTAAGCGCTTAAAAAGAGTATACGGGTCTCAGGCGGGTCTGTCAAACGCTTTCCGCTGCCGCGCGTCACTTCTGCCGTTAATGCTTGATGCAATATCTGTGGTGTGTCAATATGGATAATGTTGATCGGTTGACGACCCTCGCTCCGATCCTGGGTATCTGAGCGCTCAGATTGGTCTGTGGATGAAAGGCCTGGAACGCACGTCCGACGGTACGCTGGTCAAGCAGCATCTTGCCAACAAGCTCAAAGAGGCGATCACGTCGGGTCGGCTTGCGCCAGGCGAGCGGGTGGTCGAGGCGAAGTGGGCCAGGGAGTTCGGCGTCGCCCAAGCATCCGTGCGCGAGGCCATCAACCTGTTGATCTCGGAAGGCTTTCTGACCAAGAACCTGGGCCGGAGCGCGCGCGTGGTCCGCTATAGTCATGACGACCTGCCTCGCGTGATGGCGGTGCGCGCGGTGCTGGAAGGACTGGCCGCGCGGCTGGTGGCGCAGCAGGCGGCGGACTTCGTCCCCATGGAGGAGGCGTTGGAGGCCATGGAGCGCGCTGCCGGGGAAGGCGACATGAAAACGCTGATCGAAAGCGATTTCGCCTTTCACATGTCGCTTTGCGAAATGTCGGCCAACGCCCACCTGATTGAAGCCGCCCGCCGGATACTGGTTCCGCTGTTCGCCTTCCAGTTGTTCCGCAGCCTGGCCACGGGCAACGGCCCCGGCCAATGGATCGAGAGCCTCCCGCGCCACCGCCGCATGCTCGAGATCATCCGGGAGGGAGACGCTTCGGTGGCCGAGCAATACGCCCGCCTGACCGTGGAGCATTTCGCCTCGACCGGCCGCGGATGGGAGATCGTCGAAGAGCGGGTCGAGCCCCGCGCACTCCGCCGCCGTCAGCGTTGACCGCTCTGTCTCGGCCCCTTCCCCGGCAGCCCCGCCGGGTTCTCGTGGACGCGTTCGGGATGGTCGCCCTTCATGCCGCTGGCCAGCGAGACGCTCGACTCCCCGAACCGGTCGCGGATCTTGTCCACCGCTTCCAGCGCCTTGCGCCACCGCTCCTGCCGCTGGTTGTCGAGCAGGCTCAACTGGCCCTCTTCCGATTCCAGCGACCCGGCGTGGACGCCGATCAGCCGGACCGCGCCGCCGTTCCAGTTCTTCAGGAACAGCGCGCGGGCGTGCTCCAGCAACTCGATGTCGATGTCGGTCGCGTGGTCGAGCGTGTGCGCGCGGGTGATGGTGGCGAAATCCGAATAGCGCAGCTTCAACTGCACAGTGCGGGCGAACAGGCCGTGCTCGCGCAGCCGCCGGCCCACCTTCTCCGAAAGCCGCGCAAGAGTCGAGTCGAGGCGGTCCAACTCCGTGGTGTCTTCATCGAAGGTGTGCTCGTGGCTGATCGACTTGGGGTCCTCATCGGCGCCGATCTCGGCGTCGAACCAGCCGCCGGCGTCCTCTCCCCGCGACTTGCCGGCCAGCGCCAGGCCCCACTTGCCGAAGCGCGATTCCAGGAACTGCTCGTCGAGCCGCGCCAGGTCGCCCACCTTGCGAATGCCCAGGGCGTTCAGGTGTTTCTCAGTGACCTTGCCCACGCCGGGGATCTTGCGCACATCGAGCGGCGCCAGGAAACGCGCCTCCTCGCCGGGTACGATCCACAGCACGCCGTTGGGCTTGGCCTGATCCGAGCAGACCTTGGCCACCAGGCGCGAGCCCGCCATGCCGATCGAGCAGTTCAATCCCGTCTCGCGCTTCACCGCGTCGTGAAGCGCGTGCGCGGCCTTCAGCGGCACGCCCAACAGCCGCTGCGTGCCGGTCAGATCGAGATACGCCTCGTCGATCGACGCCATCTCCACCACCGGCGAGAAGCGTTGCAGGATGGCGAAGACCCGGTGGGAGTACTCGCGGTACCAGTGCGGATGGCCGTCGAGGAAGATCGCCTGCGGGCACAGCTTGTACGCGGTGCGCAGCGGGAGCGCGGAATGCACGCCGAACTTGCGCGCGGCATAGGAGGCCGCCGAGACCACGCCGCGCTGGTTGGGTTGCCCGCCCACCACCACCGGCTTGCCCTTCAGACTCGGGTCGAAGATCTCTTCCACCGACACGAAGAAGGCGTCCATGTCGACGTGCAGGATGGTCTTCATGGCGAATAGCGCGCGGCGAACACCCGCGGGATGCCGGCCAGATCGGGTGTGGTGCGCGCCTCCCGCCACCGCACGGAGAACATCTCTTCCACCGCGCCGGCCATCTTGAATCCCAGCTCGACGACGATCCATCCGCCGGGCCGGAGCACGCGCAGCGCCTCGCGGAGCACCGTCTCCTTGTCGCCAGCCGCTGATAAATCTCCCAACCCTTCGGACCGCCGAACAGCGCCACCGGAGGCTCGTGCTCGCGGATCTCGCGCGACAGGCCCGGGGCGTCGCTCTCCGGCACGTAGGGCGGGTTCGACACCACCACGTCCATCGACTCCTCCGGCAGCGCCGCCAGCAGATCGCAGGCGAGGAAGCGGACGCGCGCGCCCAGCCGGCCAGCGTTGTCCGCCGCCACGCGGATCGCGCCCACCGAGATGTCGGTGGCCCAGACCTCGGCCGCGCTCTCCAGGGCAAGGGTTACCGCGATCGCCCCCGAGCCGCATCCCACATCCACCACGCGGCGGCCCGCGCCGCACAGCGGCAGCGCGGCTTCGACGACATGCTCGGTCTCGGGCCGCGGGATCAGCACGTCCGGGCCGACGCGGAACGGACGACCGTAGAACTCCTGCTGCCGGGTGATGTACTGCGTGGGCTTGCCGTGCAACCGTTCGTGCAGATAGCGCCCGTAGTGAAGCCGGATGAGCTCGGGCAGCTCCTCCTCCGGATGGGCGTAGAGAAATGGCCTTTCGCGTCCCAGGGCGTGGCACAGCAGCACTTCGGCCGTCAGCCGCGGAGCGGTGACGGCGGCCTGCTCAAGAAGCTCGGCTCCCTGCCGGAGCGCGGTCTGGATGGTCATCGGCGGCGGGACCGGAAACCTCGGTCTGCTGTTTCAGTTTCTCCGCCTGGTAATACGTTGTCAACGCGTCGACCAGCGGGTCCAGCCGCCCTTCCATCACCTGGTCGAGCTGATACAGCGTGAGGCCGATGCGATGATCGGTGACGCGGTTCTCCTTGAAGTTGTAGGTGCGGATCTTCTCGCTGCGGTCGCCCGTGCCCACCATGCTGCGCCGCTCGCCGCCGATCTGCGAGCGCTGCTTGTCGAGCTCGATCTCGTACAGCCGCGAGCGCAGCACGCGCTCGGCCTTGGCGCGGTTCTTGATCTGCGACTTCTCGTCCTGGCAGGAGACCACCAGCCCGGTGGGCAGGTGCGTGATGCGCACGGCGGAATAGGTCGTGTTCACGCTTTGCCCGCCGGGGCCCGACGAGCAGAACGTGTCGATGCGGATGTCCTTGGGGTCGATCTTCACCTCGACGTCGTCGGCCTCGGGCAGTACCGCGACGGTGACGGTGGAGGTGTGGATGCGGCCCTGCGCCTCGGTGACCGGCACGCGCTGCACGCGGTGCACGCCGCCCTCGTACTTCATCCGGCTATAGACCTTGTCGCCGCTGATCAGTGCGATGACCTCCTTGACGCCCCCGGCGGAGGATTCCGTGGACGAGGTCAACTCGACGCGCCACTTCAACTGTTCGGCGTAGCGCGAGTACATGCGGAAGATCTCGGCCGCGAAGAGGCTGGCTTCGTCGCCTCCGGCGCCCGCGCGGATCTCCAGCACGACGTCCCTTTCGTCGTTGGGATCCTTGGGCAGCAGCAGGACCTTCAACTCCTCGGCGAGTTTCTCGATGGCCGGCTCCAGCCGTTCGATCTCGGCCTGGGCCATCTCGCGCAGTTCGGGGTCGCTCTCTTCCAGCATGAGGCGCGCGCCTTCCAGATCCTGCCGGCAGCGCTTCCATTCGCGGTACTTGGCGACAACCTCTTCCAACTCGCGGTGGCTCTTGGTCACCTTGCGATAGGCGTCGGGGTCGCCGATCACGGCCGGGTCGGCCATCTGCCGGGTCAGCTCTTCGAACCGGGCTTCAATCTGGTCGAGCTTCTGAACGTATTGCATCGGGCACACTCCTCCCCGGAGAGCGGGAGGTCCATATCTAAGCGATCACGGGCTGGCAGCCCTGGGACTGTTCCAGCGCCATCGCGCCTTCCAGCGCCTGGATGGCCACGGCGGTCTGGTCGTCCGACGGCGGCTTGGTCGTAATGCGTTGCAGCCACAACCCCGGCGCGGTCAACAACGCCATCAGGCTCTCGCGCCGGCGCGCCGCGAACCGGATCATCTCGTAGCTGAGTCCGGCGATCACGGGCAACAGCCCGATGCGCCAGGCGAACTTCGCCAGAAAACCGTCGAAGGGCAGCAATGTATAAGCCGCGATCGAGATCATCATGACCACCAGCAGGAAGCTGGTTCCGCAGCGGGGGTGA
>CAYOTD010000088.1:0-8107 GCA_964406685.1 uncultured Solibacteraceae bacterium
CGGCGCCAGCGGCACTATGGCATTCATGGTGATTCCGCTCCTTTCAGCGCGCGATGTAGACGGTGGTCGTCCCGACGCCGCGCCGTTCGTAGAGGTCGTCCAGGCCGGCCGGGAGTTCCGCGGTGCCGAGAAGCAGCCAGCCGCCCCGGTAGAGTGTCCCGTGAATCTCCTGCAAGATGCGCCGGCGCGTCGCCGCGTCGAGGTAGACCAGGACGTTGCGGCAGAAGACGAGATCGAAGGGACCGAGAGCGTTCATCGGCTGCCGCAGGTCGCATTGCTCGAATCGCACCATGCGGCGGATGGGGTCGAGGAGTTGCCACTCCAGGCCGTGGCGATGGAAGTACTTCAGCAGCAAGGCCGCGGGCAGGCCGCGATTGACTTCGATCTGGAGGTAGCGGGCGGCGCGGGCGCGCTCCAGGACCTGGCGGGAGAGATCGGTTCCCAGGATATCCAGGTTCCAATCCCCGAAATCCTCTTCCAACAGGAGCATGGCCAGGCTGTAGGCCTCCTGGCCGGTGGAGGCCGCCGCCGACCAGAAGCTGAGCTTGCGCACGCCGCCGGAGGTGGAGCGCAGCTCCGGCAGCAGAACGGTCCGGATGGCGTCGTATTGCGGGGGCTCCCGAAAGAAGTAGGTCTCGTTGGTGGTCATGGCTTCGACCACCTGTCTGTGCATGGCCTCCTCTTTTGTGGCTCGAAGCAGATGGCACAGGTCGTCGACCGATTCCACCCCATGGCGCCGCGCGACGGAGGTGAGGCGCGCCTCGAGCAGGTAGTGCTTGTCCGGCTCCAGGACGATTCCCGAGCCCGCGTAGATGACGTCCTGAAGGAAGCGGTAGTTTGCGGGCAGGATGCCGGCAGGCGGCGCTATCGAGGACATGAGGCCTCCGACGCCTGCCGGAGCACGGCCGCCGTTACCTGGTCCAGGGGCAGGACGGCGTCAGCCAGCCCCGCGCCAACCACCGCGCCGGGCATTCCCCAAACAACGCTGGTCGCTTCGTCCTGGGCGATTACACAGGCGCCGCCGGCCTTCAGCAGTTGCGCGCCGCGGAGACCGTCCTGTCCCATGCCGGTGAGCACCGCGGCGGTGACCGCGGCGCCGTAGGTCTCGGCCAGGGAGGCGAACAGGGCGTCGACCGCCGGGCGGCAGGAGTTCAACGGCGGGGACTGGTCCAGACGGATGCGGAATGCGCCGGCGGCCGGCGCTACTCTCATATGGAAGTCGCCCGGCGCGATCAGGATCGTGCCCGGCGCGACGATCTCACCATCGGCGGCTTCGTGGACCGGGAGCCGGCAGGAGGCGCTCAAGCGCTCGGCCAGCAGGCGGGTGAACATCGCCGGCATGTGCTGCACCACGAGCACCGGCAGGGGGAAATCCGCCGGGAATTCGGGCAGGACCCGGCCCAGGGCGTTCGGGCCGCCGGTGGAGACGCCGATGGCGACGGCGCGGGGGGCGCACCAGAGCGGGTGAGGGAGCGCTGCCGGCGGGGGAGGTGGTTTGGGGGACCCGGCGGTGGAGAAGAAAAAGAACTGCCGGATCTTCGGGACGAGCTCTTCGCGCAGCCGCACCAGGGAGCGGTCCAGACTCCCTTGGTTGGAGACCTTGGCGACGTAGTCGTCCGCGCCGAGCGCAAGGGCCTCCAGGGTGATGGCCGCGCCCCGCTCGGTCAGAGTGCTGAACATGACCACGCGGATCTCGGGATGCTCGCGGCGCAGATGGCGCAGCGTCTCCAAGCCGTCCATCTCCGGCATTTCGATGTCGAGCGTCACCACGTCCGGGTTCACCTGCGGAATGCGCGAGAGCGCGATGCCGCCGTTGGCCGCGAAGCCGACCACTTCCAGATCCGGCTCCGGCTCGAGGGCGTGCGTCACCAGCCGGCGGATCACCACCGAGTCGTCGACCACCAGGACGCGGATACGCTGGCCCGCCTGGAGGATCTTCCTGCAAACCCTTGCCATGCCGCGACCTCAGGAGGAAAGCCCGGCGAGCCGCAGCTTGTCCACCAGGATGTCTCGCGTGAACGGCTTCATCACGTACTCGTTCGCCCCGCTTTCCAGCGCCGCCGCCATGTGCTCCACTTCGGTTTCGGTGGTGACCATGACGATGATGAGAGAAGCGTGGCGGGGATCGGCGCGGAGCCGCCGCAGCAGGTCCATGCCGTTCATCTCCGGCATGTTCCAGTCGACCAGGGACAGATGGAAGGCGCCGGGCTCGCGGTCCAGGATTTCGAGGGCCCGGTGACCGTTCTCCGCCTCCCGGACTTCGTACCCCAACTCGCGCAGGGTGCGGGCCAGGATCATCCGCACCGCCCTGGAGTCGTCCACTACCAGCGCTTTGGGCATCGGCGCACCTCTCGATTCGGGCAAAAATCGCGGCACAGCCCGCCGCCATACCAGCCGCCGGGCTGTGCCGCACTCGGGGGGGAGTTAGAACTGGAACTTGGCAACCATGGCCTGGAGCTGCGCCGCCATGCGGCTGAGCTCCTGGGCCGCCTTCTGCGTGTCGCTGGCGCCCTTGGTGGTGTTCTTGGCGGCCACGGCCACGCCGGAGATGTTCTTGGCGATGTCGTTGGTGCCCTTGGCGGCTTCGGTGACGTTGCGGCCGATCTCGTTGGTGGTGACCGTCTGCTCTTCCACCGCGGAGGCGATGCTGTTGGAGATGTCGTTGATCTGGTTGATGATGGTCCCAATCTCTCCAATGGCCTGCACGGCGCCCTTGGTGTCGGTCTGGATGGCTTCGATCTTCTGGCCGATCTCCTCGGTGGCTTTGGCCGTCTGCTTGGCGAGCTCCTTGACCTCGTTGGCCACCACCGCGAATCCCTTGCCGGCCTCGCCGGCGCGGGCGGCCTCGATGGTGGCGTTCAGCGCCAGCAGGTTGGTCTGCTGGGCGATCGAGGTGATGACCTTGATGACGTTGCCGATCTCCTGGCTGGACTCGCCCAGCTTGGCGACGGTCACGTTGGTGGACTGCGCCACGCTGACCGCGTTCTTGGCGACGCGGGCCGATTCGTTGGCGTTCTTGGCGATTTCGCGGATGGACGCCTGCATCTGTTCGGCGCCGGAGGCCACCGTGGCGACGTTCTTCGAGACCTGTTCGCTGGCGGCCGAGACCACGTTGGCCTGGGCGGCGGTTTCCTCGGCGTTGCCGGTCATCTGCTGGCTGACCGCGGTGAGCTCCTCGGCGGAGGCGGCCAGGGCGTTGGCGGTCTGGGAGGTGGCCTTCATCGGTTCGATGATGGTGTTCACGATCGTTTCCAGCGTGGTGTTGACGCCCTCGACGATCTTGCGATACTCGCCCTGGTGCTTGCCGGCGTCGGCGCGCGTGCCGAACTTGCCTTCCTTGGCCGCCTGGGCCAGCATGCCGGCGTCGGCCACCAGGTTGCCGATGGCCGCTACCGTGATCTCCAGTCCCCGGTTGATCTTCCCGAAGTTCTCGCCGATCTGGCGCGTGTCGTCGTCGGTGGGAGTGACGGAAGTGTCCACGCGCACGTCTCCCTGGGCGAGACTGGAAAGGTTGGACACCAGTTTCCCGACCTCCACCGCCTGGTAGTCGGCCTGCTTGCACGCCACCCGGACGGCCGACTTCACCGCGGTTTGATCGGTAATGATCTCCAGCGCGCCGATGACCCTGCCGTCCACGTCTTTGACGGGTACGCCCGTGTAAGCGATGTCGAGATTCTTGCCCCGGGGGTGTGCGTCGGTCTCGGAGTTCACCGTATGCCCACGCTGCATGCACTGGCCGGTGGCGCACTTCTCCGTCCGGCAGTGCGAAGTCTGGAAGTGATCGTAGCACTTCGTTCCCATCATCGCTTCCGCCGACAGACCGGCCAACTCCGCGCCAACCCTGTTGACGTACCGGATGTCGAAGTCCCGGCCGATGATGAAGGCGGGCGCGGGCATCGAATCCAGGTGGTTGACCAACGCATCCACGGTCTTGTTGACGCCTTCGACGATCTTGCGGTAGTCACCCTGGTGCCGGGAGGCGTCGGCGCGCGTGGCCAGCTTGCCCTCCACCGCCGCTTTCACCAGTGTGCCGGCATCGGCCACCAGCGCGTTGATGTTGTCGATGCAGTTGTTGAGATTGCTCTTAATGGTGTTGAAGTCCCCATTGTATTGATCGGTGATCTTGGCGGGAATGGAGCCGCGGCTGATCTTGTCCACGTAGTCGGCGGCCACGATCAGCGGCCCGATCACCGCGTCGAGCATGGTGTTGACGCCCTCGACGAGTTTGCGCTCGGCTCCGGCGAAGAGCTCGGGCCTGCCCCGCGCTCCGAGGTTGCCCTGACGGGCGTCTTCCGCCAGCCGGAGGATTTCATCGATAACCCGGCTGTCGAGCTGTTCCGCCTGGGCCGGTTCAGGCGGCTCCAATACGGCCACCGGGGACGGGCTGTTTGACCCGAACCGCGACTGGCTGTCGTTCCTTGCTTGTTTTCCCATCGACTTTCTCCTTACGCTGTGTTCTCTAGACCGCGGGCTCGTCCCCGGTCCGCCCCATGAGCAGGGTCGTGTCGCTCGAGGCGAGATCGACGGTCTTCTCCGTATCCAGCACCAGCAACAGCCGGTCCTTGAGTTTGTAGATTCCCCGAATGAGTTCCCTGGCCGCCGGCGCCAGGTTCTCCGGGGGGCGTTCGAAGCTGGCGGCGTCGACTTCCAGGACATCGCCGATTTCGTCCACCAGCAGGCTCACCGCGCCCTCCTGGGTGCGGACCACCACATTCGTCGAGGTTTCGCCTTGGCGGCGCGGGGGAAGCTCCAGGCGGCGCCGCATGTCGATGGCGGTGACGATCTGGCCGCGCAGATTGATGAGCCCCTCGATCACGCCCGGGGAGAGGGGGACGCGGGTCATCTCCTGGTGGCGGAGCACTTCCTGGACGTTGAGCACGTCGATTCCGAAGAACAGGTCGGCGACGAAGAACGTGGCGAACTGCGTGCCGTTCTGCTGTTCGCGGCTGGATTCCTCAACTGCCGTTGTGTCGTGCATGGTTTATCTCGATTCGGTGACGCCGGCCGGAGCTGTCCCGGCTTCCGCGACGGCGGCGGCGAGGCGCTCGACCGAGCGGACCATCGCCTCGCAATCGAACTTGGGTTGATAGTCCTCGAAACCCGCTTCGCCGTTGGAGGGGGTGGAGGTTTCCGGCGTTGTCCCGGTCAGCGCCAGGGCAGGAATCCGCTTCGCGCCCGCCCGCCGGCGGACCGCCTCCAGCAGGGCGAAACCGCCCTCGGGAGGCAGGTCGAGCGACGCCACCAGGACATCAGCGCCGCCCCGGTCGACGATTCGCAGAACTTCCCCCGCGTTGGAGGCTTCGAGCACGCGGTGGCCGGCCATCTCAAGACCTCCGCGCAGCAGGCCGCGCGAGAAGGTCGAGGCTTCCGCCAGCAGGACGGTGGCGGGATGGCCGCCGGTCCGGCGGCTTTCGAACCAATCTTTGGCAACCGCCTGGAGAACCACGTGAAGATCGAGGAAATCGGCCACGCGTTTGCCGACCACGGCCGAGCCCAACAGGCCCTGGTGCGCGGTCTGCTGGCGGATGACCACCTCGTCCTCGATGATGTCGAGGACCTTGTCCACGACGATCCCGATGCTGTGCACTCCGTCCTTGAAGACGATCGCCTGGACCGGGTCCTGGGCGGCGGCGGTGTCAGGCGCGCCGGGTTCCAGGATCGTCGTGAGCGATACCAGGGGCAGAATCCGGTCCCTGTACTGGACCACGCGGCGGCCGCCGGCGTGCTCGATGGCGGTCTGATGGAACTCCTCCAGGCGCGCCACCAGGGAGAGCGGCACCGCGATGCGCTCGAACGATCCGGCGCGAAACAGGAGCAAGCGCTGGGCATCGGAGGCGGCTTGTCCTTTCTGCCGGAGGTCCGCGCGGGACTGCTCGGCCGCCGCCGCCAGCACGCCGGAACGCTGTCCGATGCCGACCACGTCCAGGATGAGGGCCACCTTTCCGTCTCCCATGATGGTGGCGCCGGCGTAGGTGGTGAGACCTTTCAGTTGCTTGCCCAGCGGTTTGACGACGATCTCCTGCGTGTCGCTGATGCCGTCCACCACCAGGCCGAACTGCCGGTCCTCGCCCTGAAGAACCACGATGCTGACCGCTTCAGCACTGTGCGGCCCGCGCAGGCGCAACACCTCGTTCAGGTGGGCGATCGGCAGCAGGCTTCCGCGGCGCCGGTAGACCGGAGTTCCGTGAACCCGTTCGATCTGCTTGCCGCCCGCGTCGCCTTCCAGCCGGATGAGCTCGAGCAGGCTGACCTGAGGGATGACGAAGCGCTCGCCGCCGCTGGTAACAACCAGGCCGGGGATGATGGCGAGCGTCAGGGGGATCTTCAGGCGAACCGTGGTGCCTTCTCCCAGGCGGCTGGAGACGTCCACCAGGCCGCCGATCTTCTCAATGTTGGATTGGACGACATCCATCCCGACGCCGCGGCCGGAGACATTGGTGACCGAGTCGGCGGTGGACAGTCCGGGATGAAAGATGAGGTTGAGCGCCTCCCGGTCGCCGATCCGTTCGGCCTGCTCGGCGCGCAGCACTCCTTTTGCGACGGCCTTCTTTTTCAGGCGGGCGATGTCGATGCCCGCCCCGTCGTCGCAGATCTCGATGTTGACCTGGCCGCCCTCGTGGTAGGCGCGGAGCAGGACCTTGCCCTGCGCCGGCTTGCCGGCCTGAACGCGCGCCTCGGGCCGCTCGATGCCATGGTCGCAGCAGTTTCGCACCAGGTGGGTCAGCGGGTCCTTGATGGCCTCGATGATGGTCTTGTCGAGCTCGGTTTCCGCGCCGTCCATTTCGAGCCGGATCTGCTTGCCGAGCGAATAGGCGATGTCGCGCACCACCCGCGGCAGTTTGTTCCAGACCACGCCGATGGGTTGCATGCGGGTCTTCATGACGCCTTCCTGCAATTCGGTTGTGATCAGGTTCAGACGCTGCGAAGTGGCGTTCAGCGAGCCGTCCTCGTTCTGGGTGGTGTGCTGAAGGATCTGGTTGCGGGCCAGGACCAGTTCGCCCACCAGGTTCATCAGCTTGTCGAGGAGGCCAACGTCCACGCGGATGGCGGAATCGGCGGCCGAGAGGCGGAGTTCGGCATCGGTGCCGGCTCCTTCGCCGTTAACCGGGGGCGTCTTCCCGGACGCGGGGGCCGTGGCGGCCGTTTCGACCGCGTCGGCCGCCTGTTTCAGGCGGTTTCTGAGCTCCAGGTAACCGTTTGGTCCCTCCTGGCCGTCCTTTTCGATAAAGGCGAGGATCGAGCGGGTGGCGTCCACGACCTCGAGCATCAGAGAGGTGATGGCTCCCGATAACTCGCGTTCTCCCGAGCGTAACTGGCTCAGAATCGTCTCCGCCTCGTGTGTGATCGCTTCCAGCGCGCTGAATCCGAGGAATCCGCACGTGCCCTTGATGGTATGGAAGGTGCGAAAGATGCTGGCCAGCAGTTCGGCGTCCTTCGGCCGCCGCTCCAACTCGACGATCTCGTTGTCCAGGCGGGCGAGGTTTTCGCTGCTTTCAATCAGGAACTCGCGCACGACATCCTGGTCATCCATGTTGACCTTCCTTCCGGCGCGCACACTACTCCCGGGGGTGCGGCATCGCGCCTGAAACTTGCCTTTATTGGCCGCTTTGCGATGCCCCGGTGCATCGCGGAGCGGTCTGGGGCATCCGGCCCGGGAGGGCGAAGAGCGCTGGGCTCCCTCGCCTTACTTATACGTATCGGTAAACAGTGGTGCCGGCATTAGTGTCTTGCTAGAATCCAATTGCGCTTCGCGATTTCTCGTGCGGTCGGCTCGTCCTCCCCGCGGAGTGGATGTGAGCAGAGCAGTTTGGCACTTAACGGGTGAGACTGACGTCACAATCGGCGTCGTCGGACGCGCAAGTAGAATTACCGTCGAACAGGTGCCGGAAATGTGGTCACACGTGGGTACCGCGCTATCGCCGGCCGCCTTTGGTGTGCCCGAAGTGTAAGAGCCGGCATTGGAAGGAGCCCGCCGGGGAGGAGGGCGCGGCGGCGGGTGCGGCGGTGAGTGCGACTGCCAGCGTACCACGGCAAACAAAAGAAGAGACCGAGCTGTGCGAGATCCTCGTCGATTTCCTGCGAAGCGCGCCCGAGCGGGAGAAGGCCA
>CAYOTD010000088.1:8117-11314 GCA_964406685.1 uncultured Solibacteraceae bacterium
GTACTGGCTGCATGGCTGGAAGCGGGTCCAGGGCGAGTAAACAGCGCTCCACTCACAGAGGCGGCGGCGCGTCACTCGATGACGGCTTGGGAGACCGCGTTGTCGAAATCATACTGGAGCGCGCGGCCTCCGGACTGGACGAACAGGACCGCCGCCATCCGCTCCTTGCGGTTCGTCCACCAGTAGGTGCTGAAAGCGCCGTCCCAGCCGTAGCTGCCGTCGGGTTTGCGCATGCGCGCTTCCACGGCGTTGAGCACCACCTCGCCGCCGAGTCCGAAACCGATGCCCTTGGGAGGGCGGCCGCTCTGGCCGAGGAACAGGTCGCCGACATGGTTGCTGAGCATCGTGTCCACGGTCCACGGGCTGAGGATGCGCTTCCCGTTCAGCGTCCCGCCGTTGGCCAGCATCATGGCGAAGCGGAGGTAATCCTCGGCAGACGAGGTGAGGCCGCCGGCGCCGGAGAAGTAGGCTGGCGACCCGATGGGCATCGTGGCGGCCGGTTTCTCCAGGCCCTTGGCGGTCTTGCGATAGATGGTGACCATGCGCGGGCGGTCCTTTTCCGGAACGCTGAACCAGGTGTTGTTCATTCCCAGGGGCTCGAACAGGCGCACGCGCAGGAACTGGTCGAAGGTCATTCCGGAGACGATTTCGACGATGCGGCCGAGCACGTCGAAGGCGGCCATGCCGCTGTAGCGCCACTGCGTGCCGGGCTGAAAATCCAGCGGCAGCGCTCCCAGGCGGGGAATGACATCGGCGAGGGTGTCGGTGGGCTTGCGGTCCTGCCGCATCTTCATGACTTCGGCGTTGGTCACCCCACCGCTGGCCAACCCGGAGGTGTGGGTGAGCAACTCGACAATCGTGATGTCATGCCGGGCCGGAACGGTGTGATACTTCGGGCCCTCGGGGGGCGGGCCGCTGGCCATCGGGATCTCATCGCGCACCGTCTCCACGGCCACCCTGGAGTTCTTGAACTCCGGGATGTACTTCGCCACCGGGTCGGTGAGCTTGAGCTTGCCTTCCTCCATCAGGATGAGGATGGCCGCCGCCGTGACGGGCTTGCTCGAGGAGGCCAGGCGGAACAGCGCGTCCTTTGTCATCGGCTTATTCGTCTCGATGTCCATCAGGCCGTGCGCCTCGAAGTGGACCAGTCGCCCCCGGCGTGCCACCAGGGTCACCGCGCCGGAGATATTCTGCGCCTCCATGTGGCGCAACACCATCTGGTGAATCCGCTGCAACCGCTCCGAGGACAGGCCCACTTCCTCGGGTTTGGCCACCGGCAGCGGGGCGGCCGCCAGCGGCGGCAACACAAGCAGGAAGACTGCCGCCGCCCGCCGGAGCGCGCGGCAGCGGAAGGAGCTAGCGCGGAGCATTGTCATCCGATCCTCGATTCAGGGAGTTCGTAACCCTTGCGGCGCGGGCGGCTCAACAGGGCGTTGGCCTCGTCGTCGCCGGGGAAGCGTTCGGCGCCGGGGTCCCAGCGCAACCTGCGGTTGAGTTGCCGGGTGATGCCCAGCAGGTGGCAGAGGCTGACCGAGCGGTGGCCGATTTCGACGTCGGCCAGGGGAGGCTTGCGCGATTTCATGCACTCCAGCCAGTCCTGCATGTGATACCTGGCCTGCCATAGCGCCACGTCGTCGCGCCACTTCTGCACTTCTTCCGGCGGCGGCAGTTCCTTGATCATGCGCGGAGGGTCGGTGCGGAAGTTGTTGCGCACGATCTCGATGCGGCCCTTTTCGCCCACGAACATCGCGCCTCCGTTCAGCTCGCCGGAGGGCATCTCCAACCGCACGACGACGCCGCTTGCGTAGCGGAACGCCACCGCGCCCGCCGGGCCATCCGGAAGCGGCCACATCTCCACCGGGCCGCTCCCGCTCATGCCGAGGGTCCACTGCACCTGGTCAAGGCCGTGCGCGCCCCAGTTGGTCAGCTCGCCGCCCGAGCATTCGCGCCACGCCATCCAGCCGGTGTGCAGCTTGCGGTTGTAGGGCTGCGGGGGAATCTGGTTCAGCCAAAGGTCCCAGTTCAGACCCGGCGGCGCCGGTTCTTCAGGCAGGCCCGGATAAGGCTTGGGGCCGGTGTAGTTGACGCCCAGCACGAACTGGATGCGGCCGAGCCCGCCCTTGCGCACGAAGTCGGTGGCCAGTTGGTTCATGGCCATCGAGCGCTGCTGGCTGCCCACCTGGAAGACGCGCGCGTAGCGGCGCGCGGCCTTGACCAGGGCGCGGCCCTCCGAGACATAGAGCGTCAGCGGCTTTTCGGCGTAGACATCCTTGCCGGCCTGGCAGGCGTGGACGCAGCACAGGGCGCGCTGGTGGTCGGCCGTGCCGACGATGACGCCGTCGATGTCCTTCTGGTCGAGCAGGCCGCGGTGGTCGTTGTAGATCCGCCACTTCGCCTGGCGCCTGGCGGCGGCTTTGGCGGACCGCTCGGGGAAGCAGTCTGCCACGGCCACGATCTCGGCGGATTCGGGCAACTGGTCGATCAGCAGGTTGCCGCGGTTGCCGACGCCGATGACGCCGACCCGAATGCGATCATTGGCGCCGGGAAGACCCTGCCCTCCCAGGATGCGCCGGGAGAGCACATAGGGGAAAACGGCGGCTGCCGCGAAGCGCCGCCGGGAAACGCGGTCCATCATTGCTTCTCACCTCCCGCCCGCCACTTCGAGCGCCAGATCGACCACCACCCGCCACCTGCCACCCATGCGCCGCCATATGCGCAGGTAGCTGGACAGCCGCCCGCCTTCCGACTCGGCCATCCCATAGGTGTATCCGAGGTCGCCGGAGGAGGCGATGTCGGCGCCTTCGGTTTTGGACTGCACCTGGGGGGCGTTCTTGAGCGGGGCTTTCCCCTGCGACGGGGGCGCGCCGGCGCGGTAGACCCACACGTCGTCGGCCAGGTGCAGCGCGCCGTAGTCGCCGTCCATGGCGAGCAGTTCGGCCGAGATGGCGTTGGCGCGGGGCTGGCCCCTGTGCTTCGGCAGGGCGACGGTGGCCGGGACCGCGACGCGCTGCTTGTGCGGCACGCCGGCGTCGGCGACCACGCGCCACTTGCCGTCCGGCTGCTTCTTCCACACCGAGAGGTAGTGGCCGAAACCGGTGGGCTCGGCGCCCGGCTTGGGACGCAGTTCGAATGGTCCGCCGGTGTAGCCGAAGTCTTGCGAACGCGCGATCTCGGCGAAGGCCGGTCCCCAGCTCAGC
>CAYOTD010000089.1:0-7650 GCA_964406685.1 uncultured Solibacteraceae bacterium
ACGACCTGTTCACCGAACGGGCGCTCGCCTTCCTCGACAAGCAGCCCGCCGGGCGGCCATTCTTCCTGCACCTCTGCTACACCATCCCCCACGCCAACAACGAAATGGGACGCGACACCGGCAATGGCATGGACGTGCCGTCGGATGCCCCCTACGCCGCGCGCGACTGGCCACAGCCGGAGAAGAACTTCGCCGCTATGATCACCCGCATGGACCGGGACATCGGCAGGCTGATGGATCAACTGAAGAAGATGGGTGTGGATCGCAACACGCTGATCCTGTTCACCTCCGACAACGGACCGCACAAGGAAGGCGGCCACTCGCCGGATTTCTTCCGTTCCTCCGGGCCTCTGCGCGGCATCAAGCGCGACCTCACCGACGGCGGCATCCGCGTGCCGATGATCGCGCGCTGGCCGGATGGCATCAGCCCCGGCGCCGTGAGCGATCAGGTGTGGGCCTTCTGGGATTTCCTGCCGACCGCCTGCGAGTTGGCCGGAGCCGCTCCGCCCGGGGGTATCGATGGTATCTCTATGGCGCCCGCCCTCACCGGCCGGCCGCAGCGCAGCCACGAGTATCTCTATTGGGAATTCCACGAGCTCGGCTTCGACCAGGGCGTCCGTATCGGCGACTGGAAAGGAATCCGCAAGGGCCGCCGCGAACCCATCGATCTCTACAATCTCGCCTCCGACCTCGGCGAAACCAGGAACGTCGCCGCGCAACACCCGGGGATCGTGGCCCGCATCGCGAAGGTCATGGAGGAGGCCCGGACCGAATCCAAAGAGTTTCCGGTGCGGCAGGCGGCCGAACGGCGCCGGAAGTCCGACTGAATCTCATCGCGCCGCGCGTCGTTTGTGATCCGTCGGCCTCTGGCGAGGCGATCAGCGATGCCTCCCTGGGCGGACGGTTGAGCTTTGCGCTCGGGCGAGCGGCAATTCCGCTTCGGCCTGCACGTGTGCTTCTGACACGTCGCACTCCCCACCGTGTGTGCTACATTCTGTTCTTGGCGCGGGAACCGCCCGCCGCACAGGAGAGGACTCATCGCATGAAACCGTCAGCCAAGCCGGGGAACCCCTGTTTTTCATCCGGACCGTGCGCGAAACGGCCGGGCTGGACCTTGGACGTCTTGAAAGACGCCGCGGTGGGCCGTTCCCACCGCGCGAAGCTGGGAAAAGCCAAGCTGGCCGAGGTGATCGAGCGCAGCAAAAAGGTGCTTGGCCTGCCGCCGGACTACGTCCTGGGCATCGTGCCGGCCTCCGACACCGGAGCGGTGGAGATGTCGATGTGGTCGATGCTCGGCGAGCGCGGCGTGGACGTCTTCTGTTGGGAGAGTTTCGGCAGCGGCTGGGCGGCGGACTGCAAGAACCAGCTCAGACTTGCCGATCTGCGCGTCTTCAAAGCCGACTACGGCAGGATCCCGGATCTGAGCCAGGCCGACTGGGCGCGCGACGTCGTCTTCACCTGGAACGGGACCACCTCGGGTGTGCGCGTGCCCAACGGCGACTGGATCGCGGCGGACCGGCAGGGGCTGGCCATCTGCGACGCCACCTCGGCGGTCTTCGCCATGGAGATCCCCTGGGACAAGCTGGATGTCGTCACCTGGTCCTGGCAGAAGGTGCTGGGAGGCGAAGCGGCGCACGGCATGTTGGCGCTGAGCCCGCGCGCGGTGAAGCGGTTGGAGACGTACACGCCGGACCGCCCCCTGCCCAAGATCTTCCAGATGGCCAAGGGCGGCAAACTGGCGGCCGGCATCTTTGTGGGCGACACGATCAACACGCCTTCGATGCTGTGCGTGGAAGACGCGCTGGACGGATTGAAGTGGGCGGAGCGCATCGGCGGCCTGCCGGCGCTGGTCGCCCGGTCGCAGGCGAACCTGAAGGCGCTGGAGGAATGGGTGGCCGGCTCATCCTGGGCGGGCTTCCTCGCCGAGGATCCGGCGATCCGCTCCAGCACCTCGATCTGCATGAAGATCACCGACCCGGCCTATCTGGCTCTTCCCGACGAGGTCCGGGCCAAGCACGCCAAGTCGATCGGCGCGATGCTCGACAAGGAAGGGGCCGCCTACGACATCGGTTCGTACCGCGACGCCCCCGCCGGCCTGCGCGTGTGGGGCGGGGCCACCGTCGAGACGGCCGACATCCGGCTGCTAACGCCGTGGCTGGATTGGGCGTACGGAGAGATCAAGGCGCAGTTTTGATCACTCCCCGAGGCGCAGCCCGGCCACGCGCATCAGGAAGAACACCAGGCTCGCAATCAGGACCACGGACGAGAGCACGATCCCCAGAACCCGGACCGCCATTGCGCCGCCGTGCGGCCGCATGAACACCACGGCGTGGCCGGGGTTGATCTCCCGTCCCGTCATCGTCAGGACATAGCGTCCGGGGCGCGGAATGTCGTAGCTCATCAGTTCCATGCGCGCCTTCGTGAACCCGGACGACCGTCCACGCAACCAGACGCGCCGGCCTTCGACCGGCTCGCCATCTTTGCTCCGCAGTTCGAACCTGGCGCCCGCGAACTGCCTTGACAGCATCGGACCTTCGATGTTCAGGACCACGCGCCCGGCCTCGGAGAACTCGACCTCCTGGCTTGCCGCCAACGGCGTGCGGAACAGGTGCGCCTTTCTCATCACCGCCAACACACCGGCGATCGACAGCCACAGCCCCGCCGCCGCGGCCAGCATCACCGGCACGCCCAACCAGATCCAGCTCCTGTACAGGCTCACCCAGAGAGACTGACTCATCGCCGCCTACCTCAGCGCCGCCCGCAGCCGCTTCACCAGCGTGACCAGGTGGTCCCAGTCCTTCTCGCTCTCCGCCCAACGGCTCGACGCAATCACCTGCCGCCCGGCGATCAGCACCGACAGATGCCAGCCGGGCGCCGCGTCGTGCTCCAGAAGAACCCTCTCGACCTCGGCGTTCACGGCCGCCGCATCCTCGTCGCGCTCGCAGGTAACGGTGAACTTGCGTCGGAACTCCTCGCTGCCCACCGCCACCCGGCCGCCGGCCAGCCGGTCCAGTCCCGGTACTCGCGTGGTGATGGACACCGGGCGCGCGTACACGCGGCCGCTGTGTGCCGCCAGACAGGCGGTGCCGTAGGACGGACTGGATCGCGAGTTCTTGCGGTTGGATTGGTAGCCAAACAGGTAGAGAGTCTCCTCTCCCCCCTCCATTTGAATGACGTCCTTCGGCACCCAGCTTTCCTCCGGCATCATCGCCTCCAGGTACGCGCGCAACCGCTCGTGGTGGCGGTTCAAGACCGTCGCGCCGCGCAGCGCCGCGAATCTCGCCGTTTGCGCCCGGCGCTGCGCACTCTGGCGAATCCCCGCGATCAGACCGATCACCACCAGCAGCGCGAATATCGACATGGCGATGATCTCGGGCGTCTTCATCCTGCCTCCCTCGCGCCGTCTCACGGCGTCTTCTTCCGCACCGAGAACCACGCCTGGCAGTCGAACGGCAGTCTGTCCCGAGGCTCCGCGCCACCCTCCCGCAACCGTTCGAAGAACGCCAGTTGCTCCGCTCTCTGCACCAGCACCTTCTCCACGCTCTCCAGGCGGATCTCCAGCCCCGACTGCGCGAACACCGGCCGCAGCTCCTCGTAGATCATCGCCTCGTTGATGAGCTTCAGAACCCAGCCATTGACCTCACCGCCCCGAGGTGCGCCCTTTTTCGTGTCCCATTCCGCTGAGCGTTTGGCCGCCAGCGCCAGCCGCACCGGCATCGTGAAGTCGCGCGCCCCGTCCGGGCACAATCTCCCCCAGCCCAGCGTCCGGAATGCCGCGGCTTCGGGGTCTTCGGCCAGCACCTTGCGCAGCAGCTTTCCGATCAGCGGCGCCTGCCCCGCGAGCGGCAATCCGCAATCGGACCGGTGCCGGATCCCCCCGCGGTTGAGCTCCGTGTGGGACACCGTCCACGTGATCCGGCAATCCCCCGAGGCGATCGTGTAGTCCGTCTCCCGCACCTCGGTGTTGTGCTTCACCGTGACGGCGTCTTGGGGAGCTTCTTGCGGCGGTGGCGGAGAGGAGCGCGTGCATGCAGTCATCACCCCGAGCGCCACGGCAAGTGCAATGCGTCCCATCATGGCCGGCAACGCCTCCGATGAGGGACAGTATATACGCTTCCGAAACTCCGGGTTCGCGCCTTCAGGCCCGGGAAAGTTCTTCTTTGTGCGCCCAGACTTTCTCGAACGCCTTCACGTACTGGTCGATCAGATCCGGGACATCTTCATAGAAGATCGGGATGTGCATGGACGTCCTGGCCAGTTCCACGTGGCCCGGCAGGACCTCCGGGATCTTCGGCGCATGATGCCACCACTTGGCCTCGGAATAGATCTTGAGGGGGTGCTGTTCCTGCACGTCGCCTCCGTCGGCGATGGCGACGCCTTCGGCGCGCAGGGCCTTTACGGCGGCCGCCTTGGAGAATCCCGCCTTCTTCGCGTCGAACAGGAACTGGTTATGAGCGTAGTAGACCCGCGTCTGGTCGGGGCGCACCCGCGGCTCCGCGAGGCCCGGCAACGCGGCCAGCCGGTCGTTGAGCGCGCGCACCCTCCGCCCGACGCCGGCGTTCAGCGCATCCAGCCCCCGCAACTGCACCCGCAGCACGGCCGCGGCCATGGGGTGCATCCGGAACTTCAGGCCCAAGCCCGTGCCGTGATAGGCGCTGTAGGGGCTGTCCTTGCCGAACTTCGACGCGTCCTCGTAGTGGCCGAAGATCGCAGCCCGCTCGAAGTACTCGCGCGTCTGGTACATTCCCATGCCGCCCTCCACGCCGGGCAGCGGTTTGGTGGTCTGGAAGCTGGTCATGCCGATCACGCCCCAGGTACCCATCCGCCGGCCCTGCATGGTCGCACCCTGCGAGTGAGCCGCGTCTTCCAGCAGGATCAGGCCGTGCTTCCTGGCGAAATCCTCGATCTTGTCCATCTCGCAGGGCAGCCCCATGCGGTGCATCGGGACCAGCGCGCGGGTGCGGGGAGTAAGGTGCTTGGCCGCGTACTCCACGTCGAAGTTGGCCGTGCGCGGATCGACGTCGACGAAGACCGGCACGAGGCCGAACAGGCGCATCGGCACGACGGTCGCGAAGAAGGTGTGCGAGGGCACCATGACTTCGGAGCCGGGAGGCAGATCGATGGCGAAGTACATCGACGCCAGCGCGCTGGTGCCGTTCATGTGCGACTTGACATACTTCGCCTTGGTAAACTCCTGCCATTCCTTCTCGAACCGCGGAAGCTCGTCGTAATACTTATTGCGGTTGATTAGATTGACCAGGGCGTCCTTCTCGCCCTGGCTGTAGCGCGGCCACTCCGTCAGGGCCTTGAAACGCGCGGCGGGGAAGTCCACCGCCTTGGAGCCGCCGTTCAGCGCCAGGGCCTCCGCCGCACGGGCGGGCTGCCCGCCCGCCAGTCCCAGCCCGGCCAGGGACGCGGCGCCGGTCTGCACAAATGTCCGCCGCGTTCCATCCTGCTTCTCCGCTTTCTTCGCCATAGTGCAATCTCCTCTTCGGAACCCGTTCCGCGCCTACTTCGCTGTGCGCGCCAGCAGGTCGCCCACCTTCTCGATGATAGTCTCCTCGACGGCCGCGCCGTACTTCCCCGGCCGGCCGAACAGGATCATGGCGTCGCCGCCTTCATAGCCGCCCTCCTGCAACACCCGCCGGGAGGGAATGTAGGACGGCAGGTCGTTGGAGTAACCCGCCACCCATGTATCCTCGAACCCATACTGGTTCTTGAGCCGGAGCGAGTAGTCGACCACGATCTCGCCGCCCAGCACGATGAACTTCAACCCGCCGCCGAACCGCCACACCTGCACCGGATAGGGATACCGGTCCGGGAGCTTCCCGTCGCGGTCGAGCTCGTTGAGAAGATGCCGCGCGGTGGTCCGGTAGATGGCGGTCTTGTCCGCCAGCCGTTTCTGCAAGGCCTCGCGGGTGAACAGGTCGTGAAACGGAAGATCGACCCGCTCCAATGCGGTCCGCAGCGGGCCGGCCAGCGGCTTCATCTTGCCCTTGAGCACCAGTTCCGCGGCGGCGGCAATCGTCTCGCCGTGCCGGCGCGCCAGGTCTTCGCTGGCGCGGGGCAAGGCATTGGAATCGGCGCCGCAGCCCTGGACGAACAGGGCGGCTGCGCCGGGGTGCGCCTTCTCGATCGCTGCCAGGGCGTAGCCCGGCCAGTCGTTGCTGATCAGGTAGTCGCTCAAGGCCGTGGCGTGGCAGGCGTAGCCCACCACGACGGCCCGCAAGGCGCCGCTGGCGTCGCGCACGGCGAGGGTCGGCACATCGTGGTCCACCGGACCGGGCAGCGAGCGATTGGAAACGCGCCGGCGATTCACGGCCACCCCGGCCAACCCCTGCTCGAAGGTGAGCGTGGCCGGCGCCAAGTTCTGCATGGCCGAGCCCACCACGCCCACGGCCTTCCCGATGAGGTCCGCCGTGTAGCGTGCTATCGTGTCCCGTTGCGCGGCGGTGAGATCGTAGAGCGGCATCGGCTTCAAGCCGGCCACCGGGCCGCTGTGCGTGTGGGAGATGTTTACCACCAGGCGGTCCCGCTCGATCCCCTCGGCCATTTCGCGGTCGAGCGCGGCCAGGTCCAGGGTCAGGATCGCGGAAGGCTTTCCGCTCTCGTCCTGCAACACCAGCGCGCGCGTAGAGAGATCCTGCCGGACACCCTCGGAGGGCTTGTTCCGGAACCCGAATCCGGCCATCCAGATCGGCTCGCGCGGCGTGGTCACGGTCTTCGCCACGCCCGCCTTCCAGCCGGTTTGCGCGAATACCGCCACGCCGGCGGCCAGCAGTACAAGAAGCCGGCTTGTCTTGTCCATAGTGCTTCTCATGCGGGCGCACGCGAGTTGCGGGCTGGTTCCGTTATATAACGCTCCCCGGACCCGGTCAACGAACGGAAGCGAATCACGTCCCCGATTGATTTGGTTTTGAAACTAATCCACGACGATCAGTGGCGAGGTAGGCTCAATATGATGCGCAACTCACTGGACGCCAGATGCATTCGATTCCTGTTGCTGATCGCCGCCGGCGGAATCCTCGCGGCGCAGTCCCCACCTTCTCCGGCGGGGAAGTTCTACATCGTGGGAATGGGCACGGCCGAAGACCTGATGACCGTCCGTGCGCAGAGGGTGGTCGCCCGGGCCGACATCCTGATGGCGGAAGAGGGTGCGCTCACCCACGAGTGGGCCGGCTTGGTGCGGGGACGGGAGTTCCTGGAGTGGCCGCACGATCTCCGGTGGTTCTACGGAGTTGACCCGAAGCTGCTGAAAGACCCGGCGCAGCGGGCACGGGCGGAGAAGTTGGACCGGCTCAGACGCCAGTTGGTGGACAGGATCGCTTCCGCCGTGGCGGCTGGAAAGGTGGTCGCCTGCCTCCAGAGCGGCGATCCGATGATGTACGGGATGATGCTCTTCCTGGAGATGCTGCCCGCGGGCGTGCCCAGCGAGATCGTACCGGGGGTCGGCTCCTTCCAGGCGGCCAGCGCCGCGCTAAAAGCGAGCCCTCCCTACGGTCACGACACCAACGCCGTCATCCTGACGATGCGGGACTGGCCGGGCCGGGCGGATATGAACGAGAAGCTGATGGCAATTGGAAGCACGATGGTCTTCTACACCATGAGCCTCGACTATCCGTCTCTGTTCGCCCAACTGAAGCGTCACTA
>CAYOTD010000089.1:7660-8037 GCA_964406685.1 uncultured Solibacteraceae bacterium
CAGCAGAAGATCGTTCGCAGCACCGTCGGGCAGTTTCTGGAGGAAGTGGACTTCCGGAACCTCCCCCCGGAGAGGCACATCCTGTTCGTGGGGAAATTCCTCACCGCGGGCCAGGCCAGAAAGGACTTTCTCACTCGTCGCGCAGCACCGCTAGCGGGCGGCGGTTCAGGATCCGCACCGAAGCCAACCAACCGGTAACCAGCGCCAGGGCCGCCGTCAACAGGACGGTCGCCAAGTTGGGCAGGATTTCGAAGCGGAACTGCGCATCGAGCAGGCGCAACAGCAGCAGGCGCGCGAACGCCGTCGCCAGCGTGCCGCCGATCAGACCCGCCACCGCGCCCAGGATGGCGAACTCGACCGAGAAGATCGCCACCAGC
>CAYOTD010000089.1:8047-10275 GCA_964406685.1 uncultured Solibacteraceae bacterium
AGCCGGTCAATGCGGGGGGCGGAGACGTCGCAGGCCACCAGCCGGCCGCGCCGCGCACCCAGCGTCTTCAACACCGCCGCCTCGCGCGTGCGCCGCAGCCGCGTGCCGGCAACGGTCGAGGCCAGGATGATGGCGCCGGCCAGAATGGCGAAAGCGGAGATGAACCGCACCACCACCGCCACCTGGTCCACCACCTCCTGGACGATGCTGAGCACGTCGGCGGCGTTGATCACCGTGACGCTGGGAAAGCGCTGATAAGCGTCGCGCTGGAACGCCGCCACGCGTTCCGGCGCCATGCGCGCCGTGCCGAACCACTGGGCGGGGAATCCGGCCAGCGCCGCGCGGTTGAACAGAAACTCGTCGTCCTGCCCCATCCGGACCGCGGTGGCGCGGTGAACGGCCGCCACGCGCACGTCGAAGGGGCGGCCCACGCACTCCCACCGCAGGATCGCGCCCGGCTCGATCTTCAGATTGCGCGCCGCGTTCTCGGAGACGGAGACGGCGGGCCGGGGGTCGTCCGCCGTCCACCAGGCGCCGCGAACGACCCGGAAATCGTCCGGCCGGGTGTCGGCCCAGGTGACCTGGCGAGTGAACCGGCCCGGCCGGCGCCCGCGGATCTGGATCTGCTCGATGGGTACCCCGTCGACCAGCAGCAGGCGCGCGGGAGTTGTCGCTATCAGTCGCGGCTTGGCTTGAAGGCCCTGTTGTTGGTTGAGAAATTCTCCCACAGCGGCGCTGTCGCGCGGCGTGATGTTGATCAGGAATACGTTCGGAGCGCCCGGCGGCGCCGCTCCGGCCACCTCCACCAGCAGCGAGCGCTGCACCAGGTAGATGGTGAGCGTGAACATGACGCCGACGCCGAGCGCCACCAACACGCTGGCGGCGTGGTTGCCGGGACGGTGCAGGTTGGCCAGCCCATGACGCACGGCGACCGGCAGCCGCACCGGCGTCCGGCGCAGCAACAGGCGCAACCCGTGCAGCAAAGCCCAAGCCACCGCCGCCAGCACCAGCAGCGCGGCTACCAGCCCGCCGATGAAGTACATCCCCATGCGCGCCGACTCCGCCAGCCACCCCGCCACCCCGCCGAGTCCAGCCAGGATCAGCGCTCCGGCGGCCATCGCCGGCGCCTGCCGGCGCAGCCTGTCGCTCAGCCTCGGCCGGACTTCGGCCATCTCGCGGCGGAAGATCAGCGCGGGTTTGACGTCGCGAATCGCCAGCAGCGGCGGAATGGTGAACAGGAGAGTGACCAGCATCCCGGCCGCGATTCCTTCCAGGGCGAACGACGGGCTCCAGTAGATCCGCTCGAACTGGAAGTAGCGCGCCAGCAGGAGCGGAAACAGCCGCTGTACGATCGCTCCCACGGCCACGCCCGCCAGCCCTCCGGCCAGGCCCAGCAGCAGAGCTTGAAGCGTGTAGATGCGAATCACCTGCGCCGACCGCGCGCCCAGGCACTTGAGAATGGCGATGGCGTCCAGCCGCTGTTGCAGGTGCGAGTGAATGGCTGTCGCCACGCCGAGCGCGCCCACGATGAGCGCGATCAGGGAGACCAGGCTCAGAAAGGTCGTCGACCGCGCCAGCGCGCGGGCGATGAACGGGTGGCCCTCGCGGTAATCCACCACCAGCGCCTCGGGGAAGATCTTGCGCAGCGACTCGCGCATGGCGGCGACGTCGATCCCCTGGGCCGGCAGCTTCACCAGCACGCGGTGCGACGCGCGCGAGCCGGCGATCAGCAGGCCCGTGCGCTCCAGGCCCCCGCGCGTCACCAGCACGCGCGGGCCGACGTTGAGCGATCCGGTCATCCGGTCCGGCTCCAGCCGCACGACGCCGCACACGGTGAAATCGGCCGAGCCCAACCGCACCGTCGAGCCGGGCGACAACTCGAAACGCACCATCAGATCGTCGGAGACGGCGATCGAGGCTGGCGTCAGGGCTTCAGCCAGCGGCCGGGCAGGATCGAGCTTCACGCTGCCGTAGAACGGATAGACGCGCGGGTCGACGGCCTTGACCGATACCAGGATTGGATCGGCGTCTGCCGCCGCGCTCATCATCGAGACCGTTTCCATGATGCGCGTGTAGCGCACTCTGCGGCGCCCGAACGCATCCAGCTCGCGGAACTGCGCGTCGCTGGGCGAGGCGAACTGGCGGATAGTCAGATCGGCCGCGATCATGGTGCGCGCCTCACGCCGCAGCGCGTCGCGCTGCTGCGCCTCATCGCGACCAGCGACGGC
>CAYOTD010000089.1:10285-11282 GCA_964406685.1 uncultured Solibacteraceae bacterium
CGGCCGAGAAGCCGCGTACTCCGGTCAGCGCCCCTACCCCCGCGGCCACGCCGAAGACGACGAAGACGAACTTCGCCGCCGAGGCGCGCGCTTCGCGCCAGGCCATGCGCCACGCCGCCGAGCGGAAGATCATCGCCCGTCCCTTCGCTCGTCGGCCACAACGGCGCCGTCGCGGAGCGTGATGACGCGCGTGGCGTGGTCGGCCAATTCGCGGTCGTGCGTGACCAGCACCAGGGTCGCGCCCTCCTGGCGGTTGAGCGCCAGCAGCAGGTCCAGCACCTGGCGGCCGTTGGTCGAGTCCAGGTTTCCCGTGGGCTCGTCGGCCAGCAGCACCGGCGGCCGGCGCATGAAGGCGCGGGCCAGGGCGACGCGCTGCTGCTCGCCGCCGGAAAGCTGGACGGGATAGTGATCGCGCCGGTCGCCCAAACCGACCGCCTCCAGCAGGTAGCGGGCGCGCGCGGCGCCGCCGGTCTCCCCCGCCAGCTCGGCCGGCAGCAGCACGTTCTCCTCGGCGGTGAGCGTGGCGATGAGCTGATAGCTCTGAAACACGAAGCCGATCTTGGCGCCGCGCAGATCCGCCAGCCGGTCTTCCGGCAGACGGGAGATCTCGACGCCGTCCAGTTGAATCGAGCCGCTGGTGGGCGTATCCAGCCCGGCCAGCAGCCCGAGCAGAGTGGACTTGCCGGACCCGGACGGTCCCATCACGGCGACGTACTCGCCGCGCGCGATGTCCAGGTCGATACCGCGCAGGATTTCGACGCGGTGCGTGCCCGTGTCGATGGTCTTGGTAACGCCGCGCAGGGAGAGAACGAAATCGTTCATCGCTTCCTCTATGATGACAGGAGATGAGGCGTCGATCCGCAGTTCTCTTCTTCGCGGCGCTATTGGCCGGCTGTTCACGGGAGGAGCCGCGGCCGGAGGCGGCCGAGCCGCCTCCCCGGGCCGAGGCGCGGCCCGACGACCGCCTGGTCAACGTCGCTTTCGGCGACAGCCAGAC
>CAYOTD010000090.1:0-1429 GCA_964406685.1 uncultured Solibacteraceae bacterium
CGACGTCCCTGTGCCACCTGGGCCACATCGCCATCCAACGGGGCCGGCGCCTGGAATGGGACCCCGTGAAGGAGCGTTTCAAGAACGACCGGGAAGCCAACGCATTCATCAAGAAGCCGATTCAGGCTCCTCGCCACGCGTAGCGAAGTGAAGAGGATCCCTCAGGCTCTGCATCTCCCGGTAGTAGTAGAGAGAGGAGGGCCGCCGCCTTCCAAATCTCAGCGACTTCAGAAACTCGATCTCTTCTTCGGTAGCGCTGCCACTCAGCGACCGGTCGTTCAGGAACTTCACAAAGCCCGCCTCCAGTTCGGGGTGTGCTTCCGCGCTGGTTTCAACGAACTCGAATCGTTTCACGGCGCGCGGCGAGAACCGGCGGTTCAGGACAACCTCGATGCCAAAGGTCCTGAGGTCAATCCCCCAGGAGTCGATCATCGGATCGAGAAAAGAGACACAACCCTCAACCGAGACGTGGAATACGTCGGTGTCGAGGAATTCGAGGATCGCCACTCGCATCTGCTCGTAGCTGCGCCCGCTCAATTGCGCCATCAAACGGAGCCACTCGTCGCTTCGCAATTCCTCCCGGGCAAGCCCTTGAGCCACGTCCAGGATCTTCTGTGTGACGAGACGCTCGAGCTCACCGAAGGTCTCTTTCTCGAAGATCCGCCGTACCTCCATCCGCTGCTCCGGGTCACACTTGCGCAGGATCAGATCCCGGCTCTCTTTGAAAAGCGGCGCCGGCGGCTCCACGATCTTCTTCTTCAACTCCTGTTGGCGCTGGACCTCAGCCAGCCGGGAGAGTTCCCCGCCCGGCAGCCCCAGGAAGTGGCCGATCTTCTCGTAGATGTCGGTACGCCCGGGCGCCGGAGGGGCCTTCTTCCGCGCCAGCAACTGCGAGATGTAGGATTCGGTGACCTGGGCCGCGACCGCCAGGTCCTTCTGGTCAAGGCTTAGCTCGCTCAAACGCTGCCGGATCACCAGCGAAACATCCACGTGCCCTCCTGGAAGGACATCCCTTAACTGATATCGGTAAACATCCCTTTCACATTCTCACACAGAGCCCCTTGACAGCGAAATATCATTAACCGACAATAGTTAACGAGCGGACAATCCTGTCCACTCACGGGTCTTCTGAACTAAGGCAGGCGATCTGGCCCTTCCTCTTAGGCACATCCGACAACCGAGGAGGTTGCCATGTTCGAACCCCACAAGAATGACACAGGGACCCGAGACAGCCGGACGGTCGCGTTGCTTGTCGTGGCCTTTGTCTTCAGTCCGGCCGCATTGGTCCTCTCCCGCCCGCTTGGGTACATATCGGTTTCGCTGGCAGTGGCTTGCACTGCGTTGTGCCTCGTTCTGGCCTGGGTCAACTGGGCCCGGAACTCGCGCGTGTCCATCGCTTCCCTGGAGACACCGCGCACCGGGGGGAAGT